>JAQFVO010000473.1 GCA_027942505.1 Endozoicomonas sp.
ACGGAAGGCGCGTAATAGCAGTACTTCGGCAAGTCACTTCAGGCCCTGCTCTCCAGCCGCGACAATCAGATGCGTGACGTGATCCGCGCTGAGTTACAAAAAGAGGTGCCCGGGCAGTTGCAGCAGAATCAGCAGCGCCAGAGTTTTGAGGCGGTGCGTGACGAGCTGGAAACTCAGTACGAGTTCCTGGACCCCAACAGCGACCAGTTTGACGATGCGTTGGTGGATACCATCTCTACGTTCACTTCCCGGTATGTGCACCAGGGCTATACGCCGGGCGAGGCGTTGCAGGAAGCGGCAGAGAAAGTACTGCGGATAGAGAGACCCGATCTGTTCAAGGCCGCTCCTCCGGCGCAGAAGCAGGAGCAGGTACGCAAGGAGCGGATGAATATTGACAAGAAGTTGCAGGCCGCCAAGAGTCAGCCCCCTGTCGTACAGAGTGGCGAGGCGGATACGGTCGATCCGTTACCTGACTTTGAAAATATGTCGGAAGATGAGTTCGACCGTCTGGACGAGAAGCAGTTAAACGATTACCTGGCCCGCAGCAGAGCGCGTCGATAACGGGGGACTGTCATGCCTGCCAATATCTTGTTGATTGCCGACACTCAGACCAAGGAGGGGCAGGAGTGGCCCCACTTGGCAAAGCTGGGTGATTTCATTGTCCGGCGCAGGCCGGATGTCATTGTCCATATCGGCGACCATTGGGATATGCCGTCCCTGTCGTCGTATGACCGGGGCACCCGCAAAGCGGAAGGGAAGCGCGTCTATCAGGATATTGCCGCAGGTAATGCGGCTATGGACGTGTTGTTGCATGACCTGAAGAAGTTGCAGGCCAGGCAGCGCAGGAACAAGGAGAAGCTGTATAAGCCGAGGATGGTGTTCTGTATTGGTAACCATGAGGAGCGTCTGGAGCGCCACGTAAATGCCAACCCGGAGTTGCATGGGTTTCTCGATTACTCGCATTTGAATCTGGATGACTGGGAGGTCTTCGGGTATCTGGAAGTAGCCCGTATCGAGGGTATTCTGTTCTCTCACTATTTTGCCAATCCCCATTCGGGCAGGCCCATCGGCGGAACTATCCAGAACCGTCTGAACAAGATCAAAGAGTCGTTTGTCCAGGGGCACCAGCAGACCTTGCAGTTCGATAAGGCGCATACGTTGAATCGGGTGCTGACAGGACTGGTGGCGGGTTCGTTCTATCTGCACGACGAGGGTTACATGGGGCCGCAGGGTAATCGCCAGCACTGGCGCGGGTGTGTCATGTTGAATAACGCCTGCGAGGGGGATTATGCCCTGGAGGAGATTCGTCTGGCTGATTTGATGGACGACAGAGTGTAGTGCAGGCAGAGACTTTCTTCATAAACAGGCCCTCAGACAGCATGAATTGTTATTCGACGAAGTTGAATACTTATCTAAAATCTCTTTGCCGTTAAGAAACGCATTGGAGATTTTATGAACGCTGAAGATTTGACCCTCGAAGATACAAACCTTGAGGGCTATGGCCTTACACAAGCACTTAAGGATATACAATCTTTGTTTAAGGAGACTGTCGATCTGTTTTCACGAGGTAAGACAGACTCGAATATACAAGTTAAGTTACTGGAAGACACAGCTTGCTTTTTTGAGATGTTGGTGAATAGCAACCAAGAGTCGATGGTGGTAATAGGGGAGTTGAAGAAGGAAAACCAGGAGTTGAAGAAGGAAAACCAAGAGTTTAAGAAGAAGCTGAACAAGCAGGAACACGCGCTCCAGATGATCCAGATGACCCTCATGGCCAGCAATAGGTGACGGAGAAAGGCTACAAAACCTGAGGGCAGAAACCCTGTCTTCAGTTTTGCATCGCTATATAAGCAATGCTAATATATAACTATCAGGTTTCAGCCGCCATAAGTGCTGCATTTCGTGAGGCGACACGTTAAACCGCCAAGGGCAGATAACCCCAGACAGTTATCCGGGCCGACACCGACTGGTCGCTACTCGTCCTTCCACGATACGGGAACGCAACAAGAACAGGATTTTCTACCAAAGGACTGGACGACAAATGGCAAGTACCGATTTTACACAACTCCTGGACAACGAAAAGAACGTCTGGGTCAAACGCGCCTGGAAACACGCCCGCGAACACTCTTTCATTATGAAGTTTGCTGGCAGTGACATGAACTCCATGATTCACCGTATCAACGAACTGACCCCGACCGAGCGCGGTGAGAAAGCAATTATCCGCCTCGTGCCGGATATGATCGGGAACGGTGTTACCGGCGACAACCTGCTGGAAGGCAACGAAGAAGCACTGAAAGCCTTCGACACCGAGATTTTCATTGACCAGCTGCGCCACGCAACCCGCAACACTGGTCGTATGAATGACCAGAAAACGGTGATCAACTTCCGTGAAGAGGCCCGCGACAAGTTGGGCAACTGGCTCTCTCGTATCATTGACGAGCTGGCGTTCTCTACCATGGCGGGCATTGATTATGACACCGCGTTGGATGGCTCCGCCCGGGAGTACCCGTCTAAGGTTGATCCGCTGTCTACGCTCTCTTTCGGTTTTTGCTTGAATTATACGTCTTAAGAGAGATATTTAGGTGACTTGTGTTCTGAGGTGTTG
>JAQFVO010000493.1 GCA_027942505.1 Endozoicomonas sp.
GTGTCTTTAACGCCGCCGGTCTGATTGGTGGTGATGGTAAACCCACCCCAGGGGTCGGTAAAATTCTTGCCCGGGGCCAGCATGCAGTCTTTTGCGTCACTGGCCCAGAAACCGTCGTTAATTGAGTCAGGAGTCATGTCCAGTAAATAGGATGTGGTTTTCCAGTAGCGGGGATTCAAGTCATATTCGGCGTAACCTTCAAGATTAATAAAGATGCCAGTGTTGAGGTCATCCCAACCGTTATTGACTGTGCGGTACGCCAGCCAATAGGTATAATCCTCGTTGCCCGATTTAAGTCGCAGACCGATAGCCCCGTTGTCCTTTTCTCCGTGATCAAAAGCATAAATGCGATAACGACCACTTTCTGTCACTAGAGGAACATCTTTTTCCAGGTCCAGCCAGCCGAAAAAGCTTTTGTACAGCAGGTTCATATCATTGGGCGTCGCTGAGGCTCCATCCCCTCCGCCCATAACGTCGAATCGGTGGCCGTAGTCAATCAGGTAGTTGCTACGTTCTTCTTCACAGGTGGTGTTACCACGGCATTGGTACCAGCTGTCATTTTGCACCTCGGGGATAACTTCGCTGTCACCGTCAATGGCGAAGGCGTGACGCAGGCCCATGGCATGGCCCATTTCGTGGGCAATAACCGCCACCCCTGGATCATAGCCATATTCCATTATCGTCATGAATGAGTTGCCGCCAGTGGAGCTGGTATAGTCAATGCCCGGTGTTGCGATCATCACGATGTTGCCACCACCTGGTTTGAGTGGATCGACACCCGTGTCTTTTACAAACCGATAGCAGCGGTTCCTGAACCTGCTCTCGACAGTATTGGCGTCGTACCGGTCAATTGACTCGGGTAGATGTACCTCCACCATCTCCCAGGATACTTTAAACTGGCCGTAGGATTGCCTGTCATAAAATTCGCACAACTGATCAAGGTCCTGTTCCAACCGGTCCCATCGGTTCGCCTGGTCACTAAAATTGAGCTTGTAGACCAGAAGGTGTGCCGATTTGTAGGGATAGCCATTGGTGCGCAATTGGGTCTCTTCAGTAAACCCCGGACGCAGGGGGGGGCGGCATTTGTCGGTGTTAAAGTCTAACGCCAGTGAGGCATCTCTTTTATTACCCTTGACCACAACATAAGTTATTTGACTATCGTCGTTTTTATAAACGACACATTCATCATTACCTGTCTGGACGGAAATCGGCGAGCTTCTGGCGACATCAAGTGGGGTGGTTTTACCGACGTGGAGGCTCAGGTCACCGCTGCCATGACTGGTGCTGATGGTTAGCTGTTTCAGCTGTTTGTTGCCACGGATGTAAAAATAATTGGATTTCCTGCCGTTGGGCAGGCAGATGGTCTGGCCATCCACTAGCTCACCTCTTCCTTTACGCCGTGGCTGGCCTGCACAAATATCGTTCAACACAGGGGGCTGATTCTGGAGCGCAGAATATTCCGCATATTTCTTGGTACACGACACTTATCAATATCAAAGTCAACAACCATGGACGTGTCCAGGTAATTTCCTGTGATGGTAATCATGGTCCATTTTGCCGTGGGATTTTTCAGGATGGCGCACTGGTAAGTACCTGCGGCATCCGACAGCGGTGGGTAGCTGTCATCCGGCCAGGCTCTGGTGTCGGCAAATACCTTCACATCGCCATAGCCATAGCCATAACCGGTGGTGATGACGACACTGTTGCGGGCATCCGAGTGATCAATGAAATACTTCTGTTGACTGTTCCTGGTGCCATCTTGCAGGCAGACGGTCTGTCCGGGCAGGAGCCTGCTACGATCGGCTCTATTACCTCCCGTGCACATGTCAGGCATGGGCAGGGAGAGTACATTGGGCATACCGGAGTCGGCAAGGTAGCGAAAGGTATCCCTTGCTGGGCTGGTTGCTGATGCTCTCAGGGGCAGGCTGGTCAGCAGCGACTGGGCGGCAAAAGCGGTAGTGAGGTACTGGCACAGTTGCCACAATGCACTGACCTTTTTCTTGCGGTCGTCGGCCTTATCCGTTAATGGGTAATCAGTGCCCTGTGTCGTGTTTAAACGGGTAATCACCGCATCGGCTAAATCTTCAAAGTATTGAAACGTTGTGACGGGCAATTCATTCAGGCACTGTCTGGCTTTTGCCAGGTGTGTTGATGGTATTGCGGTGCGTTTTTTCAGCAGGTTTTCTATCTCGTCCCAAGCACTGTCAGCATCCATGGTCTGATTGTTGTCGGTGATGGTAATGCCGGATGAAACCGCAGTGATTGTTTTCGAACCAAGACCGTCAGCAAAGGCGGGTGGTTTCTGTGACAGTGGTATCTGTCTGCCGGCAGGTGGAGCAACCCCCGTCGACGAAGTGTGTGACTGGGTCACGCCATCGGTTTGCCGGAGGGCAAAAGACAACGAATTATATCCTGAGCCAATGTTGTTCATCACTGAACCTTCCCCATGTGGTCGTATAAATTACTATCGCCGTGTATTTTGACTGTCGACAAGGACCTCTAGTCGTGGGGAATATAGACATTTTTACAGTGCTGTCATGCCGGGACGGCAAAGACGCAACAATTAGCCGGAAAGAGAGATGGCTTTGGGGCTATTCACCGTTTCTTTTCATCAGGTGCAGGATTAAGACAGGTGGAGGTGCCTGTCGTTGAGTGCCGGGAACACTCTCTGAATTGCTTCTCCCCAAACTCAGCTATATCTTAATCACAAGTCTTAAATCCCTTCTTGCGTAGTCCATGTGCGGGGGGGGACAAGGAGGAGGGGATGACCTCTCTCACCGCTGTCATAGGGATTGCGCGAACCCCCATCTGGCAGAGTGTCGCAAAAGGCTCTGGAAAGAAGGGAACCACGAAGAAGAGCTTTTCTTTTCCTTTGTGGTCTTCGTGTTCTTCGTGGTTCAAGGCTTTTAAGCGACAGCCGGGTTCACCTCCCTGTTCCAATATTTGTGACTAAGAGACAGCCAAACTCAGTCAGGATAGAGCACGTCAAAGAAAGAGTCGGGTTTACCATGTCCGTGTGCTCGTTGCGATGAGGGAGACAAAACAGGGCTATATCGTCAGGGGCGGCCGTAACCACCCCAAATGCTCACACGAAGGGTCTTCCCTTCACCAAGCTGCGAAGGTCAGGTGCCCTGGCAACGTCGTGCCGGTTGATTGGCTCCTGAAAATCCAGCCTGAGCATTTGGAAAGTCTTTCGTTCTGTTTCCCCATAATTGAATATGTTCGGACTGCGGTGGCTGCTTTTATAAAATAACCTGAAAAAGGGATTGTCCCTGGCAAAGCCAAAGACATCCAACGCTTCACGGATTTGTGCTTTCAGACAGGCCCGGCGGATAGCCAGCTCCCGGGCAAGATCCGCATCAGAGTCTTGCTCAAGATCATCAGTCGTAACGCTGGCATACCCATGATCGTAATAACGGTATTTGGCAACCAGCAGGAGCAGCCCTGAAAAGGTCAGGGGTATCAGGCTGATTGGTGGTGTCATGGCCTGTATTAAGTCGTGAAACGGCGCCAGTAAGGGCATACTTTCGAGTCCAAGGGTGATGATGATCCCGTTCATCTCGGCAAATTTAAGGGCAGCGATTGTCGCAGCCCCTGCACCAAGGATTTTGAAAGGGCCGTGGTCGCTGAAAACACGTACCACTTGTTGTATCCCGGCAGTTACACCAATTTTTTTCAGTTTTATAGACTTGGCAGCCCGGTCTTCAAGTTTTGGCAATTTCTTGCTGTAGTCGCGGGAATCGCAGAGAACTACAAACCTGTGGCCAAGGGCACCCGTTGAACGGCTTATTATTTGTCTGCCAAGAGGCTCCGATAGTCTGTTCAAACCAGCATAAATGCTTTTATGGCAGATATTTATCATGATCATTACTTGTATTATCAGTGATGTATGAAGGGGCGGGTGCAACGAAAATCAGCTGAGCCAACCTAACCATAAGAATTGCTATTCCATGCTCGATAGACAATTTTTTTTACACCAGTTCCGCTGCCAGGTTTTTTAAAACCTGTGGCAGGCTTCTTATGCCTGAATCCGGTAGACCGAGCATGCCAGGTACGCTCCTGAAATTGCCTCCCTGTTTTTCAGCCTTGAGCTCTGTTGAGTCCGTCTGCCAAATTTCCTCGACTGGCTCAGGATGGGCAGAGTTTGGCGGTATTTATGAGCCAACGTCTATGTTTTGTCATTTGTGGAATTCTTATATCCATATTTGCTCACTTCAACCTCAATCCACTCAATGAAACTGTCTTCAGTATCACCTGTAGTGGTCGGTGTAACAGTAAACCAATGGTCGATGACATCCGGGCCCAGGAAGCGAGTAGCTCCAGCAACGTCATGCCGGTTGATTGGCTCCCGAAAATCCAGCCCGAGCATTCGGAAAGTCCTTTGTTCAAATTTCCCATAATTCCACGTGTCCAGAGAGCGATGCCCGCGCTTAAATATTAGTCTGTAATTTGTCTTGTCCCTGGCTAAGCCAAAGGCGTCCAAAGCTTCACGGACTTGCGCTCGAAAACAGGCCTGGCGAATAGCTAGCTCCTTGGAAACATCCGCAGCAGAGGCCCGTTCCAGATCATCAGTCATAACGCTTTCATATCCCTCATCATAAAGGTATTTGGCAGCCATCAGGAGTAGCCCTGAAAACGTCATGGATGTTGGGCTGATTAGTGGCACCCCCTGCGTGATGTTCCAAAACGCAGCCAGCAAGGGCAAACCTTGGGTGAGGATAATGATCCCTTTTATCTCGGCAAATTTGAGGGCAGCGATTGTGGCAGCTCCGGCACCAAGGATTTTGACGGGGCCATAGTCACTGAAAATACGCACCAACCGTTGCTTCCCCGCAGTTGCACCGATCTTTTCAATATTCACAGACTTGGAAGACTGGGCTACAGGTTTTGGCAATTTCTCGCTGAAGTTGCGCGAATCAGAGACAACTACTAACCGGTGGCCAAGAGCACCCGTTGAACGGCTTATTATTTGTCTGCCAAGTGGTTCTGAAAGTCTGTTCAGACCAGCATATAGGCTTCTATGGCACATATTTATCATGGTCATTCCTTTAAATCAGGGGTATGGGGGAGCGCAACGAGAGTCAGCTGAGTCAACGCTACCTTGAGAATTGCTACTCCCTATTCAATTGACAGATTTTTTTTATTCAAGTTCCGCTACGGGTGGGGGATTAAGTCTGTGGCAGGTTCCTTCTGCCGGGCCAGGTAGTCGGATCGCGCCAGGAACACGCCTCAAATTATCCCTCTGTTTTCAGCCTTGAGTTCTGTACGGATTGAGCCTGCCTGAGCCTTCTTTCTGGGCTTACGATGGGCAGAGTTGACTAAGATTTATAAACCACCGACGTTTATATATTCTTCTTTGCCGTTTCCTTCAGGCTATGTTTGACTACACTTATTTCAACCCAGAAATCGACACTGTCTTCCGTACCACCGATAGCAGAGGGCGTCGCAAAAGGCCCTGAAAAGAAGGGAACCACGAAGAGCACGAAGAACACAAAGAAAAGCTTTTCTTTTCCTTGGTGGCCTTCGTGTTCTTCGTGGTTCAAGGCTTTATGCTTTTTGCCACAACCTCTTACCAAGGGCTTCTCGCGCTGTCGAGACCAGGCAATAAAGCTGAATTTCCAATATTTGTGAAGAGACAGCTTCGCAGGGGGCAGAAGGTGTTGGTCTTTCACAAGCCTGACTTAAACCAGGAAGTTATGACAACCTTCCTGCGCAGGGCGTGACGCCTTTATGAAATGTCCTCCTTGACTACATCTACCTCAATCCAGGCTTTGGCTGTGTCGGCAATGCCTCCGGTCTGATTGGTGGTGATGGTAAATCCCCCCCAGGGATCAGTAAAACTCTTGCCCACGGCAAGGGTGGAATCTTTGAAATCATTTCTTTTGGCATCGCCGATATAATCGCCGACAATTGAGTCAGGGGTCATATCCAGCAGATAGGATGTGGTTTTCCAGAAGCTATCGTCTGAATCATTTGCTTCACTTTCAGCATAACCTTCAAGGTTGATGACGATACCGTTTGTGGTCACATTTTTATCAGGGTGGATTGTCCGGTACGCCAGCCAATACGTGTAATCCCCGTTACCTGATTTAAGCCGAAGACCGATAGGGCCGTTGTCTTTGTCTCCGTGATCAAAGGCATGAATGCGATAGCGACCACTTTCTGTTGCCAGTGGGACATCTTTTTCCAAGTCCAGCCAGCCAAAAAAGCTTTTATACAGCAGGTTCATTTCAGTTAGATAGCTGTCCCCACTCATAACATCGAACGGATTACCATAGTTAACCAAGTACTTGTCACGTTCGATTTTACAGGTAATGTTGCCACGGCAGTTATACCAGCTATCATCTTCAGGCATCTTACGGATGATCTCGTTGTCAGCGTCAATGGCGCCGGCGTGATTCAGGCCCATGGCATGGCCCATATCGTGGGCGATAGCTGCAGCGGTGTTGTCATGATCCATGATCATCATAAACGAGTTGCCGGGTTGGGGTTTTTCAAATGTAAAGCTTGGTGATGCGATCATCACGATATTATCGCCGCCGGGATCATACGGACTGATACCAGTGTCGATTACGGCCTGACGGCACCGGTTCTTGAAACTGGTCGCAACATTCCCGTCGTGATAGCGCCCGATCGACTCGGGCAGATTTACCTCCACCATTTCCCAGGATGCTTTAAATTGACCGTATGACTGCTTGTTATAATAATCGCACGCCTTTTCAAGATCATTCTCCAGCTCACGCCAACTGT
Source organism: Endozoicomonas sp. (assembly GCA_027942505.1). Lineage (GTDB taxonomy): Bacteria > Pseudomonadota > Gammaproteobacteria > Pseudomonadales > Endozoicomonadaceae > Endozoicomonas. Next base: position 6,751 of record JAQFVO010000493.1, read on the forward strand.
TCGTTTGGTCACTGAAATTCAGCTTGTAGACCAGAAGGTGTGCCGATTTATAGGGGTAGCCATCGGTGCGCGAACGGGTCTCTTCAGTAAACCCGGGGCGCAGGGGAAGACGGCATTTGTCGCTGTTAAAGTCTAACGCTAGTGAGGCATCTTTCTTGTTACCCTTGACCACGACGTAAGTTATTTGACTGTCTTCGTTTTTATAAACGACACATTCGTCATTACCTGCCTGAGCCGACAGTGGTGAGCTTTGGCTGACACCCAGCGGGGTGGTTTTACCGACGTGGAGGCTCAGATCACCGCTGCCATGATTGGTACTGATGGCCAGCTGTTTGAGCTGTTGGTTGCCACGGACATAAAAATAATTGGATTTCCTGCCGTCGGGCAGGCAGATGGTCTGGCCATCCACCAGCTCCCCTCTGCCTTTACGCCAGGGCTGGTCTGCACAGATATCGTTCAACACTGGTGGGCTGAGTATGGGGCGCAAAATATGTTGCATATTTTTGGGTACACGACACTTATCAATATCAAAATCAACAACCATAGACGTGTCCTGGTAATTCCCGGCGATGGTAATCAAGGTCAATTTTGCCCCTGGGTTTTCAGGATGGCACATTGGTATGTACCAGCGGCATCGGACAGAGGTGGGTAGCTTTCATCTGGCCAATTTGTGGTGTCAGCAAATACCTTCACATCGCCATTGCCGTAACCGGTGGTGATGACGACACTTTTGTGGGCATCTGTGTTATCAATGAAATATCTCTGTTGACTGTCCTTGCTGCCTTCTGCCAGGCAGATGGTTTGCCCGGGCTGGAGCAATCCCTGATTGACTCCATCACTTTTACTGCAAGCGTTGGGCATGGGCAGGGAGAGTAAATTGGGCATGCCGGAGTCGGCAAGATAGCGATACTCTGTTGGGTTATGGTTCGTAGCAGATGCCGCCAGGGGCAGATTTGTCAGCAGTGACTGGACGGCAAATGCAGTAGTGAGGTATTTGCATACTTCCCATAATTTTCCGACTGATTTGTTATGGTCGTTTGTTTTAATCTCACCAGTTAAGGAATAATTAGTGCCCTCCGTTGTGTTTAAATGTGTAATCACCGCATCTGCCAAATCTTCAAAGTATTGAAACTTCGAGGCTGATAATTCATTCAGGCACTGCCTGGCTTTTGCCAAGTGCGACGACGGTAGTCCAATTTGCTTTTGCAACAGGCTTTCAATTTCCTCCCAGGCATCGTTAGCGTCCATGGTTTGATTGCTATCAGTAATGGTAATGCCTGATGAAACGGTGGTGATTGTCTTCGATCCAAGACCATCAGTGAAAGGTGGCGATTTTTCTGTCAGTGGCAATTTTCTGCCGGAGTGTGGGGCACTTTTGATCCCTGTCGATGAGGTTAGCGTCTCATCTGCGTTATTGGTTTGACAGGGGGTAAAATGTGATGAGTTATACCTAATTCCAATGTCGTTCATAATTAAAACTACCTTATTTTGTTGAATGACAAATACTGTCGTATACATGATTTTTGAACGTGATTAACGGCGTGAAATATAGACATTCAAAAAGGGCTGTCATGTCAGGACAGCACTTACGCGATAATTAGCCAGAGATTAGTTTGTCGGAGGAATTATTCGCCGGGTTCAGGACCAACGGAGTGCAGATGTGGCTACCTGTAATAGGTGGTGGAAATTACCTGGCTGTTATTCATGCTTGACCACACTCAGCTCAACCCAGGCATCGGGACTGTCTTCCGTACCACCGATAGCAGTCGGTGTAATGGTAAAACCACCCCAACGGTCGGTGAAACTATTACCCACTGTTAGTGTGGCATCCCTGAAATCACTTATAAACGACTTTGGATTTGTAATGTTACGTGAGCCCGGCGTCATATCGAGCAAATAACAGGTTTTTTTCCACTCTCGTGCTCTCTTCCCTATCTGGGCGTAACCGTCAAGATTAATCAGAACACCCTGTCTGGTATTATTCGCCTCGGGACCCGTGGTTCGATACTCCACCCAGTACGTGTAATCGCCGTTACCTGACTTAAGACGCAGGCCTACGGGTCCATTTGATTTATCACCGTGATCAAAGGCATAGATGCGGTGGATGCCAGTTGTTGTTACCAGCGGGACATCGGTGTCCAGGTTCAGCCAGCCGAAAAAACTTTTGTGAGGCAATGTCATTTCGCCCGGGGTAGTTGTCATGGCATTTGAACCCATCAGGCTGTAGCTGTTGCCGTAACTGATCAGGTATTCATCACGAGCTTTAAAACAGGCCAGATTTCGCGGGCAGTTGTACCAGGAGTCATTATCCGGCATGTTTTTTATAATTTCGGCCCCTCCCTCAATGCCGTTGGCGTGACTCAGACCCAGGGCATGTCCCAGTTCATGGGCAATAACCCCCATTTGGTTGTAGTCGTTGTTATCAAACAGCATTATTCCCTGTGCACCACCGTATGGGCTGTGATCGCCAAAAGCCGGTACCGCGCAGGCATAGACCATGTCAGCATCGGGGTACCAGGGGTTGATGCCGGTCTCTCTGACCAGTTCCCGACACCTTGACTCAAAAGCATAATAGCTGCTACCAATGCTGAGACCAGAGGCCTCGGGGAGGTAACTGCCCAGAGTATCGCGCAGATTAACTTCCACCGTCTCCCAGGATAATTTAAAGTTACCGTACGACTGGTCCTGGAAATACTTTGCCATTTTCATAAGATCACTTTCAAAGTGGGGCCAGTTGAGTCTGGCATCTCTGAAATTGATTTTATAAAGCAACAGTGTTGCCATTTTGTAGGGGTATCCTTCATAGCGCCTGCTGGTTTTGTAAGTAAACCCCTGACGTATGGGCGTTCGGCACTGGCTGCGGTTAAAGTCGATGGCCAGGGCCGCATCTTTTTTCTCCCCTTTGATAGCAATAAACGCCGACGACTGGTTAATGTTGTCGAAAACGACGCACTCGTTATTATCAGATTGGGCCGAGACGGGCGGTTGATCCAAAGCTTCCTGCCATCCCAGGGTGCTCATGTGCAAATCCAGGTTGCCCGAGCCGTGGCCAGTGGTGACAACCAGGCTTTTGAGCGGCCGATAATGGCGCACATAATAGTAATTGGTGTCGTTGCCATTGGGCAGACAGATAATCCTGCGATTGCTCAGCTGTGTGCCGCTGGTTGTGTGTACATGGCTGGCGCAGCGATCGGGCAGCACGTAAATTGTATTTCGTATGTGCGTTCTGGAGCGCAGATAGTCGGGAATCCGGCACTTGCTGGTATCAAAGTCAACGACCAGAGTCGCTTTATCGTGTAGACCGGTAATGCTGGCAAAAGCCCATTTCCTTCTTGGGTCTTTCTTGATAATCGCACATTCCACATTGCCGGCGGCGTTCGATAGTGGCGGTCGGCCGAGTGCTGGCCACCGTTTCTGATCAGCGTACAGGCTTAAATCTCCTGAGCCATAACCTGTGCTCAGGACAATGTTATTCTTCGCCCCGGACTGATCGAAGAAAAAATGCCTGACGGTATAGGGGGAGCCGTTACTTGCTCTCATACAGATGGCCTGGCCAGATTTCACGTGGCCGTGACTGACCGCCTTTTGCACCTTGCAGGCATCCGGTAGTGGCAGGTTCATGCGAAGGGGTAATCCGGAGCTGCCAATGAATTGGAAGGATTGTCGTAAAACGCCGTTTCTGGTGCCAGCAGCCAGCAGGGGCAGGCTGGTCAGCAGGGATTGGGCTACCAGGGCTGAGGTAATATATTTGCACAGTGTCCATAACTTGCCGGATGTCGTTTTGTTCAGGGGTGGTTCGTTGTTTTCGTCAAGTGCGCCAGTTAAGGGGTAGTCAGTGCCTTCAGTAGCGTTGAGGTGGGTAATAACGGCATCTGCCAAGTCTTCAAAATAGTGAAACTCACCACCAGGCAGCGTTTGCAGGCACTGCCTGGCCTTGGTCACATGTTCTGGTGAGAGTCCGGCAACAGTGCGTAGTTGGTGGTGGATTTCCTGCCATGCCAGCTCTGGCGTCATGGTTTTTCCTGAATCGGTAATGGTGATCCGGGCAGTTTTTTTCCGAATTGAGATCATGCCGGAGGTATCTTCAGGCTGGGCATGAAGGGATTTGACCACCGGTTTGGTTGATGGAGATGGTCTGACGTGCCTGCCGAGAGAGATCCCGTTCAAGTTCTCGTCAGGAACTGAGTATGGCGCCGGAATGGCTGTTGACTGTAAGCCAGTTATATTCATGGAAGCGACCTGAATTAAGTGGACGTGGCAGGACTCAATGACCTCCGATCGACCTGTCCCGGAAGCAAGCCCCGTAGCACTATAGATGCTTTTTTCCGGCTCACAGGAGAGCTTGTCAGCAAGCGCTTACTGGGTGTGAAAAGTCGTTGATAAGATGACGTTTATTGACTGAAGATACTGGAATCAGAGGTTATCCCGGCAATTACCACATCTGCACGTAAAGCCTCGCCACCGGAGTGCCGGGCCACCGATAGGACTGGGGGTGAGATGATTTCCGTAACTTGCAATTTTTCTTTGAACTTTTTTTCAAGCTCAATGCCATCGTAGTACAAGCCCCCCCCGGACTGGAGGCTGTCGCAAAAAGCAAAAAGCAAAAAAGCGTTGAACCACAAAGACACCAAGGCACAAAGGAAGCCTTTTTTGTCTGCCGGGCGTAGCCT
>JAQFVO010000527.1 GCA_027942505.1 Endozoicomonas sp.
AAATGAAATCCAGCCCAAGTACAGCGAGGGATGAGTACACGACTGTTCTTGTAGTTGCACGACTGATGCCTTCTGAAGTTGGGGGCGTGGTTAAATCCCTCGGCAGCAGCTCCCGGAAGTGGTTAAACAGAATTAATATCCGCTCACACGCCTGTTGTTTCAGCGAATCAGGCCACGCCTCTGGCAGATTGGGCAGAATGATGGCCTGAGCCAGCACGGTATCCGGCAAGGGGTTATAAAAGACGGTGGGAATCCGTGATCTTAATGTGTTATCCAAATGTCGTCCCGGATAATGGTCCGGATGACCGGTGAGAATAATTCGGTGCTTTTCAGTTAGCCGGTATTCCCGGCCCTGATAATGGAGCACCCGCGGCTGCCGGGTTAAACCAGCCAGAGGGGCAAGCAGGCCAACCGGCGCCTGATCAGCATTCTTCAGCACCAGCACAGCGGGATTCTCCGATGATACCCACCTCAGCAGTGGCCCTTCACGAAATTCGGTGTGGTGATCCGTATTGTCGGTTGGGTGGCAGAGTAGCCGTTGCCCACCAAACAGTGCTTCTGAGGTTTGGTTAGGCCCAAGCGGAATCACCTGACAGGTTGGATAACCGGCCCTGGCCGCAACGGCGTGCGCCAAAAAGCTCTTGCCGACCCCGGCTTCGCCTTGCAGAAATACAATGGGGTGCTCCTGAATGGCCCGGGCCAACTGTACCAGACGCCGCTCCTGGCGAACTCCGGTATGGCGCTGGCGGGCAACGAGGACGTCGGATAGATTCTGGCAGTGTTCCGGTAACAGAGGCTTGTCCCTTTTCCCCCTGTCCGGTTTCGGTTGAATAAAACAAGCGGCCAGTAGTTCTCCGATCTGTTGTGATTTCTGTTGATCTGTCCGATCCGCTTCAAGAACAGAGGAAATCTGGCTCTCCAGCGTTCCTGCCGTTTTGCTGATAATGGTATTTGCCTTGAGTGAAGGCCGGTGAGCGATCAGTGTATCTCTCAGGGTTGAGCGCAGGTTCCCGTCATAAAAGCGTTTTTGCCCGACTTCCCGCCGATTGACTTTTAGTAACCGTGCCAGGAACCCCTGTCGTCCTGAAGGGGCTGCACCGACTACATAAGTGGCCACCTGTTTTACCGAATTTTCATCCACGCCTTCCGGTTCTTCGATGTGTTGGTGCACCGTGATTGGACAGTGCCGGGCCAACATCCAGAAATGCGCCCTGATATCCTTCAATCCCGGCATGGGGTGTTGGGTCAGCCACTGCGCCAGTGCAGACTGGTTGGCACGATTGTCTGCGGGTTGATCAGGATAATAACCGGCAATTTTGGCCTTGATGAAGCTGTAAACCTTTGGATCACCCCGGTATGCTTTGGCCAACAGCAC
>JAQFVO010000535.1 GCA_027942505.1 Endozoicomonas sp.
GCGGGCCGCCCGGAATTTTTACCGGGCCGCCGGCGTGCCCGGGTATGCTGTCGGCCCGCCCTCCTGCCGGTTCAACCTTCAGCCGGAGGCTGGCAATGTAGTTCGGGTCGCATCTGCGGCAAAGCCAGATCTCCCTGGCGATTCGCTGGCTCAGGCCGGAAGGTCTCAGCGAGTGCCCTTTCCGGCACAGCTTTCCATCAACGGTGCAGTGGGCATTACAGCCTCTTTTCTGTAATGATTTCAGTAGGCTGAGCTCACCGGCAGTGGCCGTTTCAGTGGCTTCATTACCCACCGTCAGCCGGATGTTGAATCGCTCCTGGCAATAGCGTGGCTCCAGGTATCGGCTGACACCCTTTTCGATCCGGGCGAGCATGCCTTCTTCTGTAAAACGCCTGTAACGCCGCGACAGTGCCTCACCGACACTGGTCTCACAGGTGCAAAAGTAGGTATGAGCATCGCAGATGGTGCAGGTCAGGCACTTGCAGGTGATAAACAGCTTTTGCCGTTCTTGCAGCTCCTTGCAGTCCCGGGCCATTTTGCCGGGCAGCAGGTCCCGGATTAATTCGGGGATCAAGGTGCTCTCGGCATAGGACCGGCTCATTTTCCAGTATCTTCTTTCCTCGATGGGCAGCTGGTGGAAACGCGCCAGAATGGCACCAACCTGAGAGCGGGAAACGGCGATGGGGATTGCAGTACCAATGACAGACTCAACGTATTGTCTGTAGTGTTGCAGTTGCCAGTAGGCATATTTGCGCAGTCTGTAGTGGAGCTCGCCATAGGAGACACTGTGATCATCCGGGTCAACCTGTGGCTCCAGACCGGCCTGAGAAAAGCGCAGCTTAACCTCATCGCGTGCGCTGTTCTCCCGCTGATAAACAAAGTCCATGGCCCGCAGCGTCAGATCAGCAAATCGTTGCTCGATGACCTCTTGTGCCATGGCCTTGTAGAACGCACTGTCGATGACCGTCTGGAATTTTCCCCGGCTGCGGGTGACCGCCCTGAGCAAGGCTGTGCGGGGGGTTGCTGCGTTTGTCTGGCGACTGTCTGTGGCCGTAAACAGTTGTTGATACTCGCTGGCCCGATAAATCATGGTCAGGCTGTCAATGACACCCTGACGTGGCTCAGTGTTTTCCCAGCAAGGACCCCAGAGTGCATGTTCCAGTTGCCCGGTGGCAGGATTGAAGTAATCGGTCTCTGGCAGCTGGCGGGAATAGCGAACATCTGAGCCCGGCGGTGGGTTCCGGTGCTTGCGGATGTAATTGTCAATGGCCTCCAGGAAGTGAGTCAGCATGACGGTCTCGGGAATTACCTGCTGCTCAATCTGTTTTGCCACCTCGTCAGTTCTGTCGGTGGCCAGCCATTGTTGGTAAAAAGGTATCAGTGAAGAAGCCCTCTCGCGCAACGCACGACGGAACAACTCGGCAAACAGGATCTCTTTGTGTTCACTCCAGCTCGGTGAGTGCATCAAGGCCCAGAAGCACAGGGCAGCAACGTCTTCTGTTGTCTCTATGCCACCTTCCATCTGACGGGCAATGGCGTAGGAATGGTAGTATCCCCGGCCACGCTCTTCTCCCTCCCAGTAATCACTGGACATAGTATGGGCACAGGCAACAAGCAGATGAGCGATCCGGTTTAAATACACTTTGTTATTCTGCCCGACCGCTGCAAACCAGATACACTTGATCAACTTGAAAAAAGCCGGGTAGCTGACCTGTGGTGAGGAAAAGCTGATCACATCCTGATTGGCGCAGATACCGAAGCTGACAGAGCAATCGACGTCAATGTCGCAGTTCACTTGCAATGTGGGCCACTGTCTTTTAATCGTACGCACGTCATCGTCGTAGACCTCTGGCCACTGGTCGATCAGGTTTGCTATTTCATCATCCCTGGGCCACAGGGAAGCGTAATGTTGCTCCAGTTTTGTGACGGCAGAGAACTTACAGGCTCTTGCCTCTCGGTACAGCCAGTTAGCGAACCGGGCGGCGGAAGCGACGTTCCTGGTCTTTTTCCTGATTTTTTCCAGGACCTTTTCCACGGCGTTTTTTTGTGGCTCGATGTCGTAGTTCAACTCAGACATGACATTGCCAAGGTTAACTTCGCACCTGCCCATGAGGTTATTAACCGCCATTTTTATATCTTCAGTGCGAAAGCCCCTCACTAACAAATACTGATGATCACCGGAGCTTAACGCCACTGTGCGAGGCCCCAGAGTGCCCTCAGGCGGGTCGGAGGATGAAACCACTGGCATAGTTGGAGTCAGGGCGTGGGTTGTAAAGCTGAAGTCGATATCCATAGCCGCTCACGTAATGGCTGGCCTGATGATTTTCAGGCGACCTTGGACTTTCTGCACAATGATTAGTTCCAGTAACCAGCGATGCAATCCACCAGTCGCGGGGATATAATGCCTTGCTTCTGAATTGAGGGAGCGGGGGAGGGTTGGACGCTGCCCGCTGCCTGTAAAAGCGTAAGCGGTTCAGGTTTCTCGGGTAGCGGGGGGCGGTCTTCATTAACAAAGAGCTCCGTGAGGTGAATAAATGATGTCCACAACTACGTCTCAAAGCTGTGCAGAACCAGTGAGTGAAGAGCGGGGGCGCAGTACCAATCCTCAGTGGGGTGGGCGTTTCAGTGAGGGCGTGGACATGTTTGTGGCCCGTTTTACCGCATCCATTGATTTTGACCAGCGTCTGTATCAGCAGGATATTGAAGGCTCCATCGCCCATGCCCGGATGTTGCACCAGGTAGGTATTCTTACCGACGATGAGCTCGATGCTATCGTCGCGGCCCTGAACGATATTCTGCAGGATTTTGCCCGGGGACGGATCAGCTGGTCGGTGGAGCTTGAAGATATTCATATGAATATTGAGGCACACCTGACCGAGCGCATCGGCCCCACCGGCAAAAAGCTGCATACCGGGCGCTCCCGCAATGATCAGGTGGCTACCGACCTGCGCCTGTGGCTGCGCAGTGGCATTGACCGTGTCGTGGATGAGCTGCGCCGTTTGCAGCACGCCCTGGTGGATCTGGCCGAGCAGGAAGCTGAGACAATTATGCCAGGCTTCACCCATCTGCAAAGCGCCCAGCCGGTGACCTTCGGGCACCATTTGCTGGCCTGGTACGAAATGCTGGTGCGTGATGGTGAGCGGCTGGCAGATTGCCGCCGTCGGCTCAATGTCTGCCCACTTGGCGCTGGTGCGCTGGCCGGCACCAGCTACCCCATTGATCGGGCTTACACTGCCGCCTTGCTGGGCTTCGAACAGCCGGCGCGCAACTCGCTTGATGCGGTCAGTGACCGTGACTTTGCCATTGAGTTCTGTGCCGCCGGTGCCCTGATCATGACCCACTTGTCGCGCATGTCAGAAGAGCTGGTTCTGTGGAGTTGTGCCCAGTTCGACTTTATTGCCTTGCCGGATCGTTTCTGTACCGGCTCGTCCATCATGCCGCAGAAAAAAAATCCCGATGTGCCCGAGCTGGTGCGGGGCAAGGCTGGCCGGGTCAATGGTCACCTGGTATCCCTGCTGACATTGATGAAATCCCAGCCACTGGCCTACAACAAAGATAATCAGGAAGACAAAGAGCCGCTGTTTGATACGGTCGATACCCTGGTTGACTGCCTGCGCGCCTTTGCCGATATGGTGCCCCATATTGAGGCTCGGCGGGAGAACATGCTGGCCGCCGCCCGGCGCGGATTCAGCACCGCCACCGATCTGGCCGACTACCTGGTGGGCCGGGGTATGACCTTCAGGGACGC
>JAQFVO010000545.1 GCA_027942505.1 Endozoicomonas sp.
CCCTGCTGCGGTGGCTTGGCACTGAAAGCGTGGACTTGCAGCAAATTCCAAAATTGCCACCCGAGGACCATTCAAACGTTAAGTCTGTGGGTCACGGCTTCAATGCAGCCATTCTGGCCGCTTGCGCTGGTCATTTTACTGAGGCCCAGTGGTTGATGCAGCAGGGGTTGAGCATTCACCAGCGGGATTACTACAGCCGCAACGCCGTTATCTATGCCGTGCGATTGGGCCAGTTGGAAGCGGTTCAGTGGCTTACCGCACGCGGCATCATACCTGACAGTTTTCCCAACGGACTCTCGGATGACTTCAAAATTTACGGCCACAACGCCATGGGGATGGCTGTCCAATTTGGCCATCTGCACATTTTGCAGTGGCTCCATCAAAACGGTGGCTCACTCGACCCGGGTAACAGGGTAAGCCTCCTGATGCTGGCAGCAAGTAACGGTGACCTGCCTATAACCGAGTGGCTCTGTCGACATGGTGCTGACGTAAAGCAACTGAGCAAGATGAATGGGGGCGCACTGAGCAGTGCGGTCAGACGGGGGTATCTGCGTCTGTCACAGTGGCTCGTCGGCCAGGGAGCTGAAGATATTCCTGACTTCTTCGGCCTTGATACCCTGGCCCTGGCCGCACGGGGTGGTCATAACGCCATCTTTAGATGGCGCATCCGCTCAGAGCGTCTTGATAACCGGCGAGGCAACAACCTGCTGCTGCATGCCCTGTATTGTGGCCATCGATCCCTGGCCGTGTGGCTCTGCCTTAATGTGTGTCACAGCATCTCTGGCTCTGACGAAGATAACCGCAATGCCCTGATGCTGGCGGCCAGAGCTGGCTTTTTATGGCTGACGCAGTGGCTGAGCGAGAAAACGACTCTGGACATCAACCAGGTCAGCTTCAAGGGCTTCACGGCCCTGATGCTGGCCGCAGAAAAAGGACACTTGCCCGTGGTTCAGTGGTTGTACCTGGAAAAAAATGCCAACCTGTACCAGAAGGGTGTCGACAACAGCGACGCCCTGCATCTTGCCATTGGCAACGGTCAGACTGAAACAGCCAACTGGCTGATTGGCCAGGGCATGGCGCTGAACCCCGATTATTTCCAGCAGAACACTTTAAGCTGGTTCAGTAACAGAGATAACGTCGGTTTACTGCACTGTCTACTGCGTCAGCGGCTTTCCCCCTCTTTGCTGGGCACTGTCATGCCGGATGCCGCCCGCCGTGGCGACGTGGCTGCGCTCATCTGCTGCTTTCGTGGTGGTGTCAGCTCGCAATTCAGCAATGCCCATCACGAAAGCTGCTTTGTTGCAGCTGCACGCACGGGGTCGCTGGCAACGCTTGAGTCCCTTGGTCGCTGCGTGGGTGACGCAGGCGTCAATAACGCAACCAAGACCTGCCTGAAAAATGCCGCTCAGTATGGCAACTTACACGTAATCCAGTGGTTTTGGGGGCGCAGGAGGCCGAACATTCATGAGCAATATCTTTGCTTGCTTAACGCCTCTTTTTACGACCATCTCCATATTGTTAAATGGATGCACAGGCAGGGTGTGAAGATCGGGACAAAAAACGTTCAGGGGCACAGTGGTTTGTCTGCTTCTGTGCTGGCTGGCAAGATACCCATGCTGGAGTGGTTCTGTCAGCAGGGTGAAGATCCTTTCCGGGTTAAGGTAAATGGCAAAGGCGCTTTGTCACTGGCCATTGAACACGCCAAGCCACGGGTTGCCCTATGGCTGTTCCGCCGTGGCTTTGGGCTGACAAAAAGTGATTTCAGATACGACCACCGCAATTGGCGGGGAGATAAGGTATCGAGGGATCGGGTATTGAGCATGATCGTAAACATGACGTCCAGATCTTGCCGCGCCATCCTCTTTCACGCCTCCGGGCTGAATGAGAAGTTAAGGATTTTAACCATGCTGGGATGC
>JAQFVO010000565.1 GCA_027942505.1 Endozoicomonas sp.
CTCAAAAACAGCTGTTCAAAAAACGATCAAATTACTTTTTTAGATTTGCTTAATGTTTTGTCCCGTACTTAGCTCAGGGTCCTGACACAATTGCTGCTATCGAACGGGGAGCATCGGGTTATGCCCTACTGACCAGCGATACCCTGCCCTATGACCACCCCATTGGCGGTATAACGGTTGCACGTCGTTTTAACCCGTCGCGTTGGGAGCGTTCAGCATTGCAGCGCGATAAAGCATGGCATCGGCAACCGCTGATTCCTGCTCTACAGACTTTGGCACCAGTGCCGCTGGAAAATGGTTCACCGTTTACTGTTGAACATGTCGATTCCGACTTTGATCGTTTCCAATCTTTCTCATCACAGCAGAACTCAATGAAAATCACTGCCCTGACGTTCACACACGCTGTGATTGATGGCACTGTTGAACCGTCACACAAAAAGCCTATGGGACTATTCCTGACTGGACTACCAGGTATAGGTAAAACTCATCTTTGCGTAGCGGTTGCTAAAAAAGCAGCCGAACACGGGGTCAAAACGCTGTATATAGATGCCAAAACATTAGATGACCTAGGACGCAAATACTACACTGACATGGCGCAATGGCACTGTGATATCGACATAATGCTTGCCGGTAAGGATTTGATTGTCCTCGATGATGTCAACAGTGAGGTGGGAAGCTCGCAACTGTTTCTGGCGAAAACCATGCAGCGGGTGATGACTGATAACATAGCCATCATGGCCAGCTCCAACAACCGAATTCTTGTTAAAAATGCAACCCCGGGGTTTCTTGATCCCTTAGATGAGAGAGCCCATAACTTTCTTAGTCTGAGTGACTTGCGCGGAGACAGTTGCCGTCCTCAGTGGTGGCAATGTCAGGAAGTTCAGGCTACCGATGAATTGTCACGACTTGGTCAGTATAAAGGCAGCAAAGCAGCGGGCATAATCACCGAGCAGCCTGTATCAATAGATGATATTGCCCGGGCACTGAACATTTCAGCTGACCAGATACGCAGGGTAGGCAAGCCCTTTTTGCCTGAAATCCAGAAAGTTAGCTCCGATCTCCATTGCCAGGACTTATCCAAAACACAACATCGGGCTGTTGTTCTGGAGTATTTTGAGACCGATGATTACTCTCTTGTTCTTGGCGAATTTGAGATCAGCCAATTTTTATATATTGTTCAGAGGGTACACGATGAAGGCTTGAAACTGATTATCAAAAGCAATAACAGTTCACTATTTATAAAAAAAGTCCGGGGCTATCTGGATACAGATATTTTCATTGAAAGTAAGAGGGACCGTATTGTTGAGCGGCTCAACCACATGTTCCATGAATTTTTATTGGGCGCTCAACAATAGAAGCATTTGTTCACTCAAATAAGTAGCTGGCCATATGGAATCACATATTTCTGGCTACTTGGGCAGGTGCTATGCAAGGCACAACGGAGGGAGCATAGCCGTAGCTATGTGACCGGAGTTGTAACAAAGCACGACTGCATGGATGCAGGAGCTATAACGCAGGAGCGGTTGCCGAGAGTGCCTGAACAAGGAGTCAGAAATTTTCATATGGTTAGCTACTTAACCTTCACAGTCGAGCAACTCGAATATCA
>JAQFVO010000252.1 GCA_027942505.1 Endozoicomonas sp.
CGCGGGTGCTCCATTATCAGGGCCGGGAATACCGGCTAACTGAAAAGCACCGAATTATTCTCACCGGTCATCCGGAACATTATCCGGGGCGACACCTGGATGACACATTAAAATCTCGGGTTCCCACCTTTTTTTATAACCCCCTGCCCGATAGTGTGTTGGCCCGGGCCATCATTCTGCCCAATCTGCCAGAGGCGTGGCCTGATTCGCTGAAACAACAGGCGTGTGAGCGGATATTAACCTTGTTTAAACACTTCCGGGAGCTGTTGCCGGGGGATTTGACCACGCCCAGAGATATCACCGATGTGCTCGCCACCGTGCGCCAGATTCTCAGCCATTGCTCCACTACCGGGATCACATCAGAGCAGGTTAATGCCCTGGTCCGGCGGGCGTTTATGGACAGTCTGGCTGGTGCCGTAACTGATGACTACCAGCAGCGGCTAAACACCCTCAATCTGTGGTACCAGGGCCAGTACCGGGAAGATCCATCGATCATGGCGGGGGTAGACCGGACCTTTGCTGATTTCCTGCAACGACTGCAGGCAGCCAACCTCGATGGTCACTTCTCTGCGGCGCCGGTCCGGCAACTGGTCTACCGCTACTGGCAAAATCTGGACAAGGATGAGTCGGGGCGCATCGCCATTCTGGTGGAAGGGCCGGCAGGGTGGGGCAAGGATTTTGTGCTTGATAGAACCATCCGGCTGTGGCAGCAAGGGATGAACCGGCCTTTTGTCCATGTCAACGCCAACCCGAACCAGTGGACCACCCTGGTAGAGAGTGTTGAACGGGCAATGAGCCGGGGAGAGCTGATCGCCATCAGCGAGCTTAACCTGATTCCCAGCAGCTACGTGGAAGAGTTGTTGAAAAATGTCTTGACCGGTCATGTGGCCCCGGGATTCCGGCTGTTTGCCACCGTCAATCCGGGCTATTTTGGTGGTCGGGAGGCCCTGAGCAAGGCCCTGAAAAGCCGCTGCACCCAGGTCAGGCTGGGTGCCCTTGCCCGGGAAGAACTGGCAGGACTGGTTCAGGGGCTGCCCAACATGCCCGACGGGTTGCCTCAATGGCTGGCGGGTCACTTTCATCAACTGTCCTCAGCTCTCTATCAGCAGAACTGT
>JAQFVO010000579.1 GCA_027942505.1 Endozoicomonas sp.
AAGGTTAATCGTGGCCACGCCACATCTTGTATTTATTCATCAACAGGGACTTACCCAGCAGTTGTGCTGCCACGGGAGCGGTCATGAGGAGGAAGGCGATAATCCCAACGGCTCGGGAGGTGACGGAAATGTCCTGAAAGTGAAGGGCTGCGGCCACCATAATTAACCCAATCCCGATGGTGCCTGCTTTCGTGGATGAATGCATGCGGATGTAAGCATCAGGCATCCGTAAAATACCCAGCGCTGAGAAAAAGCTGAACAGTACCCCGGCGATTAAACAGCTGGCGACGACCCAATCCATCATGATTTTTCTCCAGAGGAATCCGCTCTACTCAGTGACACGCGCATAATAAAGCGGGCAAAGGCAATGGTACTGAGAAACGCAACCAGTGCCAGAGTGATGGCAATATCCATAAAGGCGGTGGCGTTGCTGTAAATGGTAAATACGCCAATAAAGCCAATGGAGATAAAGGCGATCAGGTCCAGGGCAATAACACGATCGGCCAGGGAGGGGCCTTTGCACAGTCTGATAAAGGCCAGGGCCAGGCTGGCTAACAAACCGGCAAACGCAAAATTAATTGCAAAAGCCATAACGTCAGTCACGGGTCACCTCCAGAATACGGCGCTCTAATGTTGTTTTGATATCGTCGATCACCGACTGTTCGTTCTGGCTGAACATGGCATGTACGGTTAGATACCGGCGATCTGCACTGACGTCCAGCGTCAGTGATCCGGGCGTTAGCGAGACCAGATTGGCCAATAACATAATTTCCATGTCCGACTCGACTGCCAGCGGCACTTTGATGATTGCCGGATGGCTCAAGTGAGTCGGTGTGATCACGTCCCACACCACTTGCAGGCTACTGGTCAGCAGTTTGTACAGGAATACCGCCAGCAGTTTCAGGGCGGCCCAAAACTTGCGCCCATAATTGGGTTTGTTGCGAAACGGCTCGGTCAGCAACAGGGCAAAAAAACCGACCAGAAAACCGATGGTAAAGTCGATGCTGCCGTAGTCGCCGTTGAGTAGCATCCAGCCAAACGCTAACAGGATGTTTAACAAAAACAGGTTCATGGTTGCGATTCTCCTGCGGCAAGTACCGAGATTTGCCCCGGCTCTGGCATGTTGCCCAGAACGGCATTGATGTAGCGCTCAGGGTTGAGCAGGTTGATCGCCGAGGTTTCTGCCAACTGATAAACCGGTTCGGCCAGTAAACCAATAAGAATGGTAATAACTGCCAGCGCCACAATAGGTACGATATACAGGCAGTTTTCCAGCCGCGTCAGGGCGATTGGTGCAGCGGCGTTGTCCGGCAGCGGTTTCCAGAATGCTTCGGCCCAGATTTTGGTCATGGAATAAATAGTCATCAGACTGACAAACAGAGCCGTTGCCGCCAGCAGATACGCGTCGGTTTGCAGGCTTGCCTTAATGACCAGAAACTTGCCCCAGAATCCGGACAGTGGTGGAAAGCCGGCCAGGGAGAACGCCGGAATCAGAAACAGCAGGGCCAGCCACGGCATGCTTTGATAAGCGCCGCCGAGTTCGCGCAGGTTGTCGCTCCCTTGCCGGCGCTGCAAGAAACCGCCAATCAGGAACAAATTGGCCTTAACAATGATGTGATGGATGATGTAGAAAATCGCCCCAGTGATGGCTAACGGTGTATAGATGGCCAGTCCCATCAGCATGTAGCCGATCTGGCTGATAATATGAAACGACAGAATGCGTTTGATATTGAACTGGCTGGCAGCACCGAGCACGCCGGTCAGCATGGTCAGGCCAGCTATGATGATCAGCAGCGGCTGGTAGCCACTGTCAACCAGGTCAAACACGACCGTGAAGACGCGGATCAAGGCGTACACGCCAACTTTGGTCAGCAGTGCGGCATAGAGGGCGACGATGGCACTGGGCAGATGATGATACGACGCCGGCAGCCAGGAGAAGACCGGAAACGCCGAGGCCTTGATGGCAAAACCGAACAGAAACAGCCCGGCAATCAGCATCATGGTGGTTTCAGGCAGTAGCGCAACCTTGGCGTTCAGGTCGGCCATATTCAGTGTCCCGGTAGCGCCATAAAGCAGCCCGATGGCCAGCAGGAAAACCATGGTGGAGATCAGGTTGAGAACAACGTATTTAACCGCCCCATCCACTTGCTGCCTGTTGGCATTGATCACCATCAGGCCAAATGACGTAATGAGCATGACTTCAAAAAACACATAAAGATTGAAAATATCACCGGTTAAAAAGCTGCCCATAACACCGGCCAGCAGCACATGAATAAAACTGTGATAGATGGCGTAGAACGGTTTGCTGCGTAGATCGGTCGTGCTGTACAGCACAATTGCCACACCAATAATGGCGGTAATCAGAACCATGCTGGCCGACAGCAGATCGGCGACAAAGACAATCCCGAAAGGCGCTTGCCAGTCGCCAAAGGCGGTCACCAGCAGGCCCTGGGAAATCACCCGCTGGATCAGCAACAGGGCAACGCACAGATTAGCAAGGGCACCCGCCCAGCTGATCACCGATGACAGTTTGTGGCTGCGAAAGCTGAAAGCGCACGCTGTCGCCGTTAACAGCGGAATAAAAACAGGCAGAACCAGCGGCCATTGCGTCATTGCCCTGCCTCCGTGTTGTGCATTTTGTCCATGTCAGCAGTGCCGAGTTCTTTGATGGCGCGATAGGCCAGTAATAAGGTAAACAACAACAGGCCGAAACCGATCACGATGGCGGTAAGAATCAGCGCCTGTGGTACCGGGTTAGCGTAACCGGCAGCGGGGAGCAGGGCGTCACTGGCAATCAGCGGTGGATTGCCACGGGTTAACCGGCCGGCGACAAAAATGGCCAGGTTGATAGCGCTGCTGATGAGAATCATGCCGAATAGAAAGCGTACGATGTGACGCTCCAGCATCAGGAAAACGCCGCAGGTCGTCATCACGCCCACGACCAGACACCAGAGAAATTCCATTAACTCAACTCCTCTTCAACATTCAGCAGGATCGTCAGTACTGACCCGAGTACGGCAAAGTAAACGCCGACGTCAAACAACAGTGGGCTGCCGATTTTTCCCAGCCACAGGCCGGTGAGAAAAGGTTGCCCGAAAAACAGCGGCAGCACTCCGGCCAGCAGCGCCAGCACCACGCCAAAACCAGCAAAAGCTAATGGTGAATAGACCAGGCGCTCACGCACATAGTCAGGGGATTCGGCCAGCATTAACAGGGCGAAGGCAATGACGACAATAAGGCCACCAATAAACCCGCCACCGGGATTGTTATGGCCGCGCAGCAGGAGATAGACAGAAAACACCAGCATCAATACCGTGACGATATGAGCGCTGGTACGAAAGATAATCGAAGACATTAACTGTGCTCCCTGTCAGCAACCATATTGTTAATCCGTTTGCCCGCTAATACGGCCACCGTTGCCAGTGCAGCGATCACCACGACAACGATCTCACCGAGGGTGTCAAAGGCACGAAAATCCACCAGGATCACATTGACGATATTGCGTCCTTTGCCACCGCTGACGCTGTTTTGGGCATAAAACTCGGAGATCTCCTGATTCAATGGCGCAGCGGTAATGATCCACAGTGCCAGGCTGATGCTGATCCCGATACCGACAGCAACGCCGGCGTGCACCAGACGGCGCAAAGCCGAATGCCTTGGAACGGTGTTGGCGGCGGATAGGTGACGTAACACAATGGCAATAAAAACGACTATCAGAGTCTCTACCAGCAACTGCGTTTTGGCGACATCCGGGGCGCTGTAGACCAGAAAAACCAGGGTGGTCAAAAAGCCAATAGTACCCAGTGCGGCAACGGCCGTTAGCAGGGTAGGGGCCTTAACCACGGCAAACGTGGCGATGACCAGAAACAGTGCGAGAATGATATCGTAGTACTTCAAGTCCCAATCAATGGGTGGCAGGGGGAATAGTTGCCAGAGTACTGTACCGAGAAAGGCCAGTAGAACCAGGAAAAATTGCAGGCTGTACTGGGTTAGCTGACCATGCTGTAACAGGCGGGTCTGCCAGCTCGCCAGTTTTACCACAGCATCCAGTAGCTGCTGGTAAACAGCAGGACCCGACGGTAGCTTCGACATGACCCGGTCGAGCCACGGCTTCAGGCGTGGATAGACGACATATAGTACGATACCGAGTAACAGCGTGGCAGCACTTAACAGCAGTGGCAGGTTAATCCCCGTCCAGAGCTTAACGGTTTTCACCTGCGCAGTGGCCAGCATCACCTTAGCAGCCGGATCAATCACCAGGCCCTGATACCAGTTCAGCAGGGCCACCGGCACAATGACCGACAGCAGTGCCAGAATGATGGGCGGCAACCACAGCAGCTGATTATGCTCAACGGCTTTCATCGCTGCGGCCTTGTCATGATGAGGCCGTAAGAAAGGCTTAATCACGATCAGCAGGGCCAGCGCCACCATAATGGCATTTGCCAGCAGCATGGTGGCAGAAAGTAGCCAGCCAAATTCAAGTCCCGCTTTATAGAGGTACTCTTTGGACAGGAAACCGAACGATGGCGGCAGGCCAGCCTTGGACGCAGCGGTCACCAAAGCGGCGGTGAAGCTGATGGCCAGCACCGCACGCAGGCCTGCCAGCTCGTGGTATTCACGCGTGCCGGTGGCCTTGTCAATATTGCCGACCACCATGAACAGCCCGGCCTTATAAAAGGAGTGGGCAGCAATCAAGAGTAACGCGGCCGTGACGGCGTAGCTGCTGCCGATGCCGATCAGCATGACCAGCTGGCCAAGAATAACATTGGTACTGAAGGCGAGCATCAGCTTCAAGTCGGTCTGACGGTAAGCCTGGATAGCACACCACAGGGCAGTAAATGCACCAGCACCGCACAGAAGAGGGAACCATAACGCGCTGTGACCATACACGGGCAGCAATCGTGCCAGCAGGTAAACGCCAGCTTTGACCATGGTGGACGAGTGCAAATAGGCACTGACGGGAGTTGGTGCGGCCATGGCGCCGGGCAACCAGAAATGAAAGGGAAACTGTGCTGACTTGGTGCCTGCGCCCAGCAGAATAAGCAACATTGATGGTGTAAACCACGGGTGCTGAGACAGTGCAGCCCCCTGAGTAATGATGGCACTGATACTGTAGGTGCCGGCCATTTCCCCAAGCATAATCAGGCCGGCCAACAGCGCCAGACCACCGCTGCCCGTGACCAGCATGGCTTGCAGGGCGTTTTTGCGTGACCCTTCCTGCTCGTGGTTAAAGCCAATCAGCAAATAAGACGTGAGCGTGGTTAATTCCCAGAACACGAACATCAGCAGCAGGTTGTCGGCCAGCACTAACCCCAGCATGGCCAGCATAAACAGGGTCAGGTAAAGGTGAAACGCACCGCGGCCTTTATAGGGTTTCATGTAAGCGACGGCGTAAAGCTGTACCAGAAACCCGACACCGCTGATTAAACTGGCAAACAGGATGCTCAGGCCATCAAAGCGGAGTGAAAAATCAATACCCAGTGAGGGAATCCATGACCACCTCAGCAAGGACTCCGGCGGTTTGTAGCTGGCGCCGACCAACAGGAAAATCGCCAGCGGCAGCAATACGCAGAAGGCTAACCAGAGTTTGGGTATTCGATTTTGCATGTAATAAAAGCCGTCAATATTGCTTTGATGAAAAGCCGTGATTAAGAGCGCACATTATATAGGTACTTTCGCCCTACTTTACACTTGAGTATTTAAAAGGATTTTCCGGGGAGCTTTTCGAGTGCCTGCAATGG
>JAQFVO010000582.1 GCA_027942505.1 Endozoicomonas sp.
ACAGGAGAAGCGAACAAGTAACTCAGCCCCGGGATTGGTATTACGATGCACTGACTCCAGAACAATGGCATGATAAATATCGACAGGTAACACTGCCGGGAAACTCTGATCAAATGATGCAATGGGTTATATTTAATGACCGCACTAACTCAGAAAGAGTGGCCACTACCAGCCCTCCGTTAAGAAATACTGAGCTGGCCCAGCTCAAAGCGATCTTACAGAATCTGAAAAAGCATTATCCGGTCAACACTCCAACCGTTCATTTGATTTATGAAATATTCCAGCCAAACCTGTTAACTGAAGAGCAAATTGCCAAGGTGCATGATTTTTTCCAGCAGTTGCAACAACAGCATGGTAATTTAAGGATTGCCGATATTCAGCGAATTAAACACCAGATTTATTTTGGTGAGGATTTGTCACAAGCAAAAGAAAAAATAATCGAATCGCAAAACAATGGACTCTTTCCAAGAATCAATATTTCCCATGAATTAGATCGCGTACTCGGCAGGGATGCTTTTGATTTCTATCATTACTATGGCAATGACAAACAGACGATGTGGCAAAACATGGTTGAAAAACACCCATGGTTAAACCGTTTTAATGGTGAAAAAATAATCAGCGTACACGATTCACATGGTACTTGGCATCAAGAAATGTTCACACAATTCCAACTACAACTGGACAACATGTCATTAGCTGAATTGGAGTCTGTCGCATTAAAGGGTAAACACAAGTTCCCTTCTACTCTCAAGGGTGTATACATTGATCTGCATAAAAGCACCTTGTTGTACAACCCTGAGATTACCAGCAACTGTGAAGAGAAACACAGTCTGATACATCGTGACTTTGATACCACTATGAGCGGGCCTATGCCTGACATTAAGCTTTCACCAAGACAGATTCTTGGCCTTGCCGACTGTGTCCCGTTTAGTTCAGACCCAATGTGTAACCAGATCTGTTTTATCACGGAAGCTAACGTTATGGGTGTAGCAGAGAGTGAACATCCGAACCTGAAAACTGTCCTGGACAGGTCCTTCCGTGAACTTGCCGATGCAGTCGATTCGGGCTCTCTGGTAAAAGAGAGGAATGTCATTAACAACTACAACTATGTATATGATCAGCTTGCAAATGTGCTGGTCAGGCGACACGAGTCAACGTTTAGCCACAGCGCAGTTAATACTTTGAGAGCGGAAGTTATATGATGTGACAAATCCGGGTACTGCTAATCTTGAGCTGCCTGTCGGGCGAATGACCATCCCCAGGGTAGGCATTAAGCCCACCCCTCCATTATCAATGACTTTCGGATGGAACACGAAGGACACTCATGACGATGGTTCGTCACCCTCTGTCATGAAACTTTAGCCACGGAGACAATTTCTGATCGTCCGCATTTTTCTCTTGAGGACGTTTAATAACGTATTAATCCACCGTCGTTTGAACAAACGACGCAGCACACAAACCAACCCCGCAAAGTTGCAACGTGCTGTAAACACGCTAGTTTTAAACTCGTCTCAGGCTCAATTCAGGACTGTGAATATGAAGAGAGACTGCCAGCCTTTTGATGGATGGCTCGGGAACCAAGCCTGAGTTTGCCCTGGCCATCGTTTTTTGCTTAAGGAGTAACATTTCTGTAGCCGGGTATTCCCTCCAAACGCTATTCCTTTCCCTCTCTCTCGGCGCTCTCCTTGCATTTGTTCCCTTTTACATTTTCTGGTGATGATGATGACTGAATCAATGGCAACACTGACAAAAAGCGATATTGAAGTGGTTGCAACGTTTGCAGAAACCCGCCCCGGGAATGTTGCTATATCCTCGGATGGCCGCATATTTATCTCCATGCAGCCGCTGGACAACCCGACGTACCGGGTCATTGAGTTGTTACCAAACGGTGTTCACACACCGTTTCCCAATGAAGGATTATCGAGAGGTGCAGAAATCAAAGAAGGTGGATTGGCCGCTGTCATTGGCATCAACTGTGATGATCAGGGAGGGGTCTGGATTCTGGACATGGGCAGTGAGCAAAGTCCACCGCAAATCCTGGCATGGGACAGCAATAGCAATACGCTCCGTAAACAATGGTTAATTACTGCAAATGCCCTGGCCTCAAACTCCTTTTTACAGGATTTTGTGATTGATACCCGGCACAACCAGATTTATATCGCCGATACCAGTCTGGGGAACCTGGTGGGCTCACCCGCTCCGGCTATTGTTGTGCTGGACCTGCATACGGGCGAGTGCCGTCGGGTTCTGGAAAAGCATAAGTACCTGCTATCTCCTGAATATGATCTCTACATCGGGAATAACCTTATGGCTACCAAACGAGATGACGGAACAATAGACCCTGTTTATCTTGGCATTAACCCTATCGCCATAGATAAGGAGTGTCGGTATGTTTATTTTGGCTCAGTAAATGGCGATAAAATTTTTCGTATTGCCACGGAAGTACTAGCAGATTCTGATGCATCAAATGCCGTACTGAGCGATGCAATAGAGGTGTACGGGGATAAACGACCCAGTGATGGCATGGTCATGGATAACCAGAACAGGATTTATGTGGGTGACTTGGAAAAAAATGGTGTAGGCATCAGTGATTCACAGGGCTACCGTCTTTTTGCCCAGGACGACACCCTGCTCTCATGGGCCGATGGTTTTGCTATTCACGATGGCTACCTCTATGTAACACAAAACTCACTGCACCTGCACCCCATAATGCACAGTGGAGTGGAAGGCGCAACGAAACCCTACCACCTGGTTCGAATCAAATTGGCATAAGGCGTTGGCGTGCTTCCTGAATCTTGAATCAGTGCTACCACCTGATCTTAGGGTGGACATTAAGCTCACCCCTCCATTATCAATGACTTTCGGATGGAACCACGAAGCAGGGAGTAACATGTCTACCCAGAGATCACCTGATTGCTCGTCTGGATTGGAATCATCAGAAAAACCTCTGTACGGGACAAAAAATCTAAAACCCATGATTTTCAAGGCACAATGATGTTATCAGGGCAATGAAGGAAGACATAAATTCCCCTCCATCGGTGGGTTTCGGTAGTATTTATTTATTGGTAATAACATCCAATTCCTGGGGGTACGTTTCCCCCGATCCCTTATGACTGCCATGTTGGATTGCTAACGTAGATAGTGGCTCTAAGGTGTCCAATGTCGTTTACAGTTCAAGGGAATAAGACATTTACGCTGACTAGCGCTCAAACTTTTACATTCA
>JAQFVO010000600.1 GCA_027942505.1 Endozoicomonas sp.
GTCGAACCACGCCGGCTGATGGTGATGATGTTTAACAAGGCAGCACAGATCGACTTTACCAGCAAACTCAGGACTGTGGCCGATCACCCCGTGTTGCCGGAGATCCGCACATACCACGCCACTGGCCTGAAGTTGCTTCGAACGCTGGAAAGCTGGCAGGCGCGCACACCATACAACAAACAACCGCTGGCAGAAAAAGTGGTGGAGTTACAGGTTCGCACACTGATCTTGCAACTGGCCCCTGAGGCCATTAAAGAGCGTATGCGCTCGGACGCTGCGCGGCTTATCGAAAATGCCATCAGCTTTATCGAATCGGTAAAATCCCACCTGACCACGCCACAACAGTGGTTCAGCCAGACCGGTCTTGGCCGTGATTACCACTTTTTACCCGACCTGTTCCTGCAGTTTGAGCAGTGGCGGCACCAGCAGCGAGCCATCACCTTCACCGATATGCTCTTCGACCCGGTGATGCTGATCAAGGCCCAGCCAGAACTGTTGGCCAAGATAGCGGATAAAATGGACTTTATTGTGGTCGATGAGTACCAGGACACCTCAACCTTGCAGCACCACTTTACCCGATTGATTGCCGGGGAGCGCGCCCGATTGGTGGCGGTAGGCGACCCGGACCAGACCATCTACGAATTTGCCGGCGCCAATATCGATAACATTCTCAGCCACTTTCAGCACGATTACGGCCACAGTGCCACGGTGCAGGAGCTGACTCTGCCCCACACCTTTCGCTATGGCCACAGTATTGCCCTGGCCGCCAGCCACCTGATCAGCCACAACCGGGCACGCAAAGATGTTCTGTGTATCGCCCATCCGGATAACCCGCCCTCGCTGATTCGCATCAGTCAGCTGGCATCCGACGACAGCCATTCGGTGGTTGCCGCACTGATGGACTACCTGGCCTGTGGCACTGCGGCCGACGACCTGGCAATTCTGGTGCGGGTATGGGCCCAGTCGGTCCCCATCGAACTGAACCTGCTGGAGATGGGCATCGGCTATAGCAGCGAGGGACCGTCACTGTTTCAGCGTCCGGAAATTGCCACGCTGATGGCGGCCATGACTCTGGCCAGCGGCGGTTTTACCACGCTGGCACCAGAGCTGCGTCAGCAGCAACTGCAACAACTGCTGACGCTGCCACACGTCGGCCTCAAGCACCACCATATTGACGGGCTGTGCCGGCAGTTAAAGGAGTGTCAACAACATATTGGTAAAACGCTCGGCAAACTGGCCAGTCGCATCACCGGTATCAGTGACTTTCAGGCCAGCAGACTGGTCAGTCGTGCCGAGCTTTGGTCCTGGCTTGAACACAATGGCGGTAAATACCCGGCACATACTTTGCTGACCGGTTATATCCAGCGTGCCGACATGTACGACAGTATTCGTTCAATGAGCCTGAATGATCAACGCACTCAGGAACAGATATTGGCCATAAAGGGTTTTGTCCGCTTTCTTAAGCAGCTCAATCAGCCCACGGCCCAGTGCTGCGAACATATTGCCGATTTGATTGAAAGACGACAAAAACGCCAGCACACCAGGCACGGCATTACCCTCAGTTCTTGCCATCGTGCCAAGGGACTGGAGTGGCCGGTGGTACTGATTCCTGGTCTGACCAGGCAGTACTGGCCTTTTTTGCGCGAGGATGAATCCGTTGCCGGGCCCGCCACTATAGAATCAGAGCGTCGTCTGCTCTATGTTGCCATGACTCGGGCCAGGCGCCAGTTGCACCTGTTTACTGGCGAGGGAGACCTGGCTCACGCCGGTAAATCCCGCGATGGTATCAGCCCTTTTGTGGCCCAGATGAATCTGCCTCATGTTCTGGCCCTGGGGAGTTTGCTGCACGACGCGTCGGACCAGGCGCTGGCCAGTGCCATCGAGCAAACCGGCCTGACCGCAGTATCAAAACGGTATGTCTGTCTGGCCCGGCCATCACTGGCCGAGCACCTGTCGCAGGTACAGACATCGCTTAGCGGTGCCAGCTGCCAATCTTGTGACGATAATCCCTGGCAACTGGGCATTGTGATCGACCACTCCATTTTTGGGCGCGGCAAAGTGATCGAGGTGAATGACGAAAACTTCTCCATTCGCTTTGACAGTCAACAGCACGGCGTTAAACGCTTTGCCCGTAAAGCAGAGATTCGCCACCTGTTTCGCACCGTGGCCAATTAAACGACACTGGCAATTTGCCCTGGCTTTCTCAGCATTTTATCAATGTCGCCTATATGTTGCTCTTCTTCGGCAATCAAACGCCGGGCGTACTCTTCCACGAACACCAGTTTGGCCTTTTCTGCCAAGGCCAGTAAATCGTAATAGTACTCTACACCCTGGCGCTCAAACTCGAGCGACTCCAGCAAAATATCGTGAATATCGTGCTTGGACGTCTCCAGTAAACCACCAATCCCCAATGACGGGTGCTCACCAAAGTGGGTAACCATCTCCCCGGCCTCGTGGGCATGGGTTAGCGTTTCGGTTGCTGCTGAACGAAACCAACCGACAATGGGTATTCGGCTATAGCCAAAAACCATGAAGCTGTAGTGCGTGTAGCGAACAACCCCCGCCAGCTCATGTTCGAGAATCTGATTTAATTTGGCCACAATGGCCTGTTGCTCGGCGGACATAAACACCTCATCTCAATGTTATATTTGAGTACGAAAGTATAGTCACGAATTGC
>JAQFVO010000613.1 GCA_027942505.1 Endozoicomonas sp.
TGAACCACGAAGAACACGAAGGTCACAAAGGAAAAGCAAAGACTCTTCTTCGTGCTCTTCGTGGTTCCCTTCTTTTCGGAGCCTTTTGCGCCCCCCTCCTGCGCAAGGATGACAGACAGTTGATTTTTCTACTGATCTGTCTGCCTGAAAACAATTTTCTCCATCTAACCGCCCGAGATGCTGACCAGACGGACAAAAAAGTTTGCCTATTGTCCGCCAATACCGCTAGGCTTATTGGTTTCACTGTGAGCAGTTGCCTGTGATTCCGCCGTTTCTTCGCAACAACTACCAGATACTCTCTCTAATGGGGCTGCTCTGCTTTACTTCCCTGTTCGGCGGTACTGTGCTCACCACGCTGGTGATCACCTGGCGCAGCACACTGGCCACCCTAACTGACGTCCAATGGGCCGGCCTGTTCGCCATCAGCTCCATGACCATGGCGGTGGCGTTGACACCCTCCACCCTGATCGCCATGATCAGCGGCTACTTTCTTGGCTGGGGGGCGTTGTGCTTCATAGTCGTCTCCTACCCGATCGCCTCGACCTTGGGTTTTATGGTCGGCAAAAGACTTGATCACGGCAAACTGATGAACTCCCTCCCCCGCTCATCCCGGCTGCTACTAGTACTGGAAGGACTGTCAGGGCACCAGTGGCCGTTAGTGATGCTGACACGCCTTTCACCCATTCTGCCTTTCTCCCTGATGAACCTGGTACTGCCGGCTATCGGTGTGCGCCTGCCGGTGTTTTTGCTGGCCGGCTCTATTGGTATGCTGCCACGCACTCTGTTTGCCATGTGGGCCGGCATGCAGGGGCGAGACTTGATAGTATTATTGCGTCATCCGGCTGAGGGCAACCTGTCGGTTATTTTCATGCTGGTAGCGACCACGCTCTCCATCGGCGGCCTGGTTTACCTGGCCCAGAAGGCCTCTTCAGCCCTACTGGAAAAACGCCTGGGCCTGGCTAATAAAGGAAGCAAGAAATGACCGAACCGCGTGTTGCTCTGTTTGTTGATGTGCAAAACATCTACTACACCACCCGACAGGTCTTTAACAGCCACTTCGACTACAACGCCTTCTGGGCACAGGTTGGCCACGGTCGGCAGATCGTCAAAGCCATCGCCTACGCCATTGACCGGGGAGACGCCAGGCAGCAACAATTTCAGCGCATATTGCGTGCCATCGGTTTCGAGGTGAAACTCAAGCCCTTCATCCAGCGCAGCGATGGTACCGCCAAGGGCGACTGGGACGTAGGTATTACACTGGATGTGATGCGCTGGGCCCCGAAGGCAGATATCATTACCCTGGTCTCAGGGGATGGTGACTTTGACTTGCTGCTGCAAGCGGTTCAGCGAGAGCATAACGTGCAAACCGAGGTGTATGGCGTTGAACCTCTGACGGCGGCCTCACTGATGCAGGTAAGCAGTTACTTTGTACCGATTACCCGGGAACTGCTCTTGCCAATACAAAAGTAGCCTGACCGATTGGTTGATTGACTATTCAACAGCAAGTGGGTAACCTGCGGCCGCTCATACAGACTGAGGCGAAAGTACTTATAAAGAAGGGATTAACCGTGTTGATCGCCACCGGTGAAGATCGTGAAAAGAAATTATTGTTTATTATTCAGAGACCTGTTGTTCATTGTTTTTTTGATCAAAATCAACACAGTAAAATGTTCTTCACAAACTTGATAAATTCTTTGACATCCATTCGCAGTGCTATTAGAGTTCCTATTGGCCATTATTGAGAAGAACGAAAAATCGTATTGCTTTTTGAGTACTTCCTGATCGTCACACCACTTCTTAGTTTAAGTTATTTTGCTTTAATCGCTTTACTCTTAAATAAATATATGAAGATGTGACTACACCTTGGCTTAACGCGTGTACAACGCATTTTTATAGAAATATTCAGGAGACATTGCATGTCTAAATCGACCGGAACGGTAAAGTGGTTCAGCGAAGAGAAGGGCTTTGGCTTTATCGCTCAGGACAACGGCGGTCCAGACGTTTTTGTTCACTTCCGTGCCATCATCGGTGACGGATTCAAGACCCTCGCAGAAGGTCAGGCTGTGACCTTTGACGTTGAGCAGGGCCAGAAAGGCCTTCAGGCTGCCAACGTAGAGAAAGTATAAGCATTTCCCGGTCCCGGGAAATCACGAAAAGAGCACCTTCGGGTGCTCTTTTTTTATCCGTACTGAGTGAGACTCCTGCCCTGACACGCCCCCCCTTCAACAGGATGAGAATGAACAGCGCTTAACGGTTTTTTCCTTTTCACGTCGTCTCTAACCGCCCAGTTATTGAATAACTGTCTGAACAACCTTTTTTGTCTGTCCTGCCAACCTGCTGCGCACTGTGTGAACCACAACAAAATGGCTTCACCACGACGGAACCAGGGCTTTAAACGCACAACTCAGGGAGGTGGAAAATACCAACCAACCTTCTGCATTCCCGCCTTCAGAGGCTATCACAAAAAGCAGAAAAGCCTGAACCACAAAAGCACGAAGACCACAAAGGAAAAGAAAAAGCCCTTCTTCGTGCTCTTCGTGTCCTTCGTGGTTCCCTTCTTTTCAGAGCCTTTTGCGACACCCTCCTTCACAGGAATAGAGCAGAGTGGGAATAGTCGGGGTTTGTGCTTTTGCGGGAAGCGGACAGCGCTCTTAAAAATGTGGAAGTTATTTAAGGACAACCTCAGCGGCCACATCCCCGCAATGGCGGCATCTTACTAAAACGTACATCTCTAAACCACGTTCAGGCATGATGCCTTAAAGTGGGCAAACACCTTCTGTCCACAAGTCAATCCCAACAAACGCACCGCCCTTTTGGTCACCAGCGCCAGTAACCTCTGCTGTTCGAC
>JAQFVO010000627.1 GCA_027942505.1 Endozoicomonas sp.
CTCCTTCAGAAAAGCTGTTTGGTTTGGTGTTATGTTTCAGTTGATGCCTCTCTCTTTAAGCTCTAAGGTGCATTGCCTGACGGTACCTTAGTAGCTTTCAAGAATTTTGCAAGTTTCCTCAAGTCATGGTCTTCAAGACGATGTGGCTTGAGCTCAGGTAAACTGTTAGCATTCAGAAACAGTAATGAGTTAGGCGTTAGTGTAGGAAATTGAGGGTCATCTTCCATGTAATTAAGAGGTCAATGGTTTACGAAACATTGATGTCAAGGACTACCTTGTAGAGCTCATCCCAGCTTAGTATTCCAACCACGACCAACTGACTTGCTGGTGCAAGTTGCGAATCAAGCCCTTCTCGTTACTCTGTTTGAACAAGAAGGCCAGGGACGAAAACAGACAGCATCGACCGCGCAAGGAGAGCTGCTGCCAACCCAGTCTGTTCAGCCAGCCCTCGTCCTCCCGGCAAATCTGGCTAAGCAGCTCTGTGATTGCCCCGAACAACTTATTGTGTTTACGGTTTACCCCAGTCAGGCTGAACGCGAAGCGGTCGCCAAGCATGGTCAAAAATCCGGGCGCTATGCACTCAACCGCCAGCGAGAGTAAAATGGTATCGGACGACCACGCATTCTCAGACATTAAGACCTTGAACGGACCGACCAGAAAAACAGCATCGCTCTCACACTTGATGGCTTGTGGCCCCTTAGTCATCAGGTGATGAAAGCGGAAAAAATCATCCCTGGTAACGCTTATTTTCGGGAACTGATTAAATTTCCTCAGACAGGTGCGAAAGGATGCCCAGTCCACTTCACTAAGCCGTGCGAAGCTGTTGATGTAAGATGACCAGAATAAACAGGAAGTACTGGACAACGCCGGACCCACTCCTTGTCGGCGTTGTTGCCTGGTCACCCCACTGCCAGCTGAACTGTTTTCGGGCAAGTGGCTGGCCGGTGCACTGTTGGCGCTGTTTTTTCCCCGTGCTGGCGCAGTAGCTTGGGACTGTTGTCGCTTACGCCCTGACCTGCGCCGCGTTACTACCTGCCACGGAATGTCGCCACCATCCTGTTCTTGCTCCGGCGTCTGCAGCCAGTCGCTGGGCAGCCGGTCAGCCACATCAACATGCTCACCATCGGCATTGTCGATATGGAGGCTGGCAGCAAATCCGTGGGCGCCTGAATACTCAGAGTCGAGCCCGGCATCGCAGCGATCCACCTGGCGCTGTCCAATAACTTTGCCGGGCAAGCCAGAAGTACGCTGCCGAGGGGCAGATGTCGAAAAAACAGTCGGGGGAGAGTCAGCAGATAATAGCTGATGACCAACAGCATGATCATAAGAGTGACTGCCACCGACCTGTAAAGGCACCAGATCCACGGTTACTCCTTAACGCTGAATACGACCTGCCATTTGATGGCTGATAAATCAGTTAGTTCCCTGCCGGAACGTATGACCTGCCCAAAACGTCAGGCTTTCGCCTTTTTAGCCAGATCTACAAAAAAACGATGTTTCCCACCCAGGAGACTGTCCTTACGCGAAAGTATGGTAACCATACATTTGATGGCTAATGGTGTTGTTAGTTCCCTGTTTTAAAACACGATTTACTCGCCACGCCGGGTTTTACGACATTTTGCTCAGAACCGGGTAGTGTGGACTTTTCCCACTAATCTCACTGGCCACTTTGTTAACTGTGTCGACACCGTTCAAGCCATGCTTGTGACGAATGTGGAGCAGGTCGACAAAGTGATGCCAGCTTTTGATGCGACCACCCTCTTCGACCAGGTAACCCAGTACCGACGTTTGCCTGGCGAAGCCCTCAAACCTCAGACCACTGTGTCTCATGGCAATGACGACGTGACTCAGCCCCCCCTCAAAATCCTTCCGGTTCCGAACATCACAACGCCCGAGCAGGTCAACGGACAGTCGGTAAGCCACGATCAAATGGTCAATGCCGTCTCCGGCCTGGTACCACCGCAGCTGAGTCATGGCAATGCGGTTATCGACTTTATCTCGTTTACGTTGGTCAGTCTCACCCGATTCTTTCATCAGTGCCTTGGTACGGTGAAACTCGGCAACAGCGTCGCGGTAGAAGCCGTGGCGATCAAGAAGGACGGCCTTTTTCTCACTCAGTTTGACATTTTTGAAACAGACGTTCTTCAGAGTACTGGCGCCAGCATCGTACTCCTCAGCCAGAAAATGCCACTTGGCCAGCTCAATAGAACCAACTTCCTGATAAGCCTGGCTCAAGGCCCACCGGTCCTCGAAGACTCCACGGTACTCCTGCAGCTTTTCCTGAATACATTTATGGTTCGGTCGACAAATTTCACAGTTCAGACGGTAGAATATTGACTCTTTGAGCTTCAGCTCCAGCCGTGCATCTTCCTCGTGTCGGGCATAATTCGATTCATCGTCAACAGTGAACGAGGGCTGGTGATTATTCATAAATTGATGACACCAGCCCAATAGTAATTTCAGCTTCTTTTCATACTCATCCCAGGCTAGGGGAAACAGGGCAGAATTGCGACTGAATCTCAGTTCCTCACACTTCGTCAACAAAGATCCCAGCAGGGACAAGCGCAATTCAAAGGCCCAAGGGTCCAGCTCACGCCAGCAGTCAATTTTTTTCAGCAGCTTATCGAGTAAAGAGATGGTCCTGTCAAACCCAAGGTTGCGAGACAGATGCATGCGAAAGCGAACCGTCCACTGGGCAACACTCCGCCACAGGCTGTACAGCAAAACACTCCGTGGCGGCGCAAGGCTGTCTATAGCCGCAATCAACGCGTCACAAATGTCGGCGTAACGGACAATCAGCTCTGGCCGTTCTTGTGGCGTGCCAACAGAATAAATCTGCGCTTCCAGCCATGAAAACACAGCACGAACGCTTGCCCTGAGGTCAAGCAGGTCACCGTTCGGATCCTTGTGCACGGT
>JAQFVO010000259.1 GCA_027942505.1 Endozoicomonas sp.
TACGCAGGTGAACTGACAGACTGCTTCTCTGTGCAAAGTATTTTTCACACTCTTTGCACTGGTATGGCTTCTCACCACTGTGGATGCGCTGGTGTTCTTTCAGAGCACCTTTTTGTACAAAATCTTTATCGCACTCTTTGCACTTATATGGCTTCTCACCACTGTGGGTGCACAGGTGTAACTTCAGAGTAGCTTTCTGTGCAAAGCCTCTATCGCACTCTTTGCACTTATATGGTTTCTCACCACTGTGGGTGCGCTGATGTGCTTTCAGAGTACGATTTTGTGCAAAGGCTCTGTCACAGTCACTGCACTTATATGGTTTCTCACCGCTGTGGATGCGCTGGTGTAATTTCAGACTAGCTTTTTCTGCAAAGCCTTTATCACAGTCACTGCACTTATAAGGCTTTTCACCCTTGTGTATGTGCTGGCGTCTTGTCATGGCCTTGTTTTGTGTCAAGCACCTTCGCGCAAACTCATTAGTCAAGTTGTCAGCCTGAATGATCGGACTGGTTTGTATTTTAGGGGGAGAGGTAAAAAAGTTACCAGTAGCACCAGAAGCTTCAGCACCATCCGACGACTCAGAAGTTGATGACGATAGGTTTTCTGATGCCTCTACCCTGAAACGAGAATAACTGAATTGGTTGTGGAATCCATGCTCATCAGGTACAAGGGTATTGAGATAATCGTTTGGTGAAGTTTGTTTCACTTGTTGTCCAAATGCGATAGCGTTTTTTTGTACACAGTCACTCGAAGACAACCTACCGCCATACATAACAGCGTCATACGCTCTTTGAAAATCCGATGACAAGCCTTGCCAGTTAAAATATGAATTAGTCATTGAGTCATCAAGCTATTGAAATACTTCTTAGGGGAGTGGAGGATCTACCACACACTCCGCTGCCATCCTGTACATGAATTGTACAGGCCCCATCTCCCATGGGGGGGTGAATGCCCGGACGGATGGCTATACCCGCCAAATGGGTTCCGTGCAATCACTGTACGGAATGAAAGCGGTACTTTTTGTCATGCCGCTACCCTTAGGACTCCCCCTGTTCGTTAATAGTTCCTCTCAGAAAAATGCCCAAAAACGAGTGTCTGTCTTGACTCTTGATGTATCAGACAACTGGAAAACTGTGTTCAGGTTTTCTTCTCGAAAGCATTCAAGATTCAAGACCTGATTCGAGCTTTTGCCAAGACCTGACTCCAGCTTTTTTAGCCTGACTTTTCTGCCAGCCTGCTCTCCAGATATCTTCACATCATCATAAACGACAGCTGTTATGCAAAATAAAGAACTTCCCCCGATTCTCTTGTGCCACCCTCTGAGCTTTGTGATTCGTTAATGTTGACCTTGAATGTATTTTTAAGGACAAAGACTATTTTCACTACTTGCACTCATAAGGCCTTCACCCGCATGGATAAGCTGGTGCGTTGTCAGGTAAGATTTTCGTGAAAAACGTTTGTCACATTGCTTGCACTTATATGGCTTCCGATCTGTGTGGGTACGCCGGTGCCGCATAAGATAACATTTTCGGGAAAAGCGATTATTACATTGACTGCATTCATATGGCTTTCCATCTGTGTGGATGTGCCGATGCGTTGTCAGATAACGCTTTTTGGCAAAGATCTTATCGCATTGGCTGCATCTATAAAGCTTCTCACCTGTATGGATTCGCTGGTGCGTTTTCAAAGCATGTTTTTTTGCAAAGCACATGCCACATTGCTTACACTCATTAGACTTTTCAGCTGTGTGGGTGCGGCGGTGTGCTAACATATTTCCTTTTTGGGTAAAGCTTCTATTGCACTGCTCGCATTCAAAAGGTTTCTCACCCGTGTGGGTGCGGCGGTGTGCTAACAAATTACCTTTTTGGGTAAAGCTTCTATTGCATTGCTCGCATTGAAAATGTTTCTCACCTGTGTGAATACGCTGGTGAAGTAACAGGCCGCTTCTCTGAACAAAGTACTTATCGCACTCTTTGCACTTAAATGGCTTCTCACCCTTGTGGATGCGCTGGCGTCTTATAGCGTTCTGTTTTGTAAAGCGCCTACGCACAAACTCATTACCCAAGTTATCAGCCTGAATGATTGGACTGGTTTGCATGTTAGAATATTCATGGCTGTTATTGACAAAGTAAGAACCTTCTTCATTAGCCATATTCCATACTTGCACAATCTTTATTGCAGATTCACTGCCGCTATTGGCTTTTTCTGGTCTTAGGGGTACATCAGAGGCCTCATCCTGATAAAGTTTTTCAGAATCAAGAATGGTAATTGGCATATGTTTAGTGGGAGAGGTAAAGAATGTAACAGCAGCACCAGAAGCTTCCTTACCATACGACGACGCAGAAGTGGATGACGGTAAGGTTTCCAATCTGAAACGAGAGTGACTGACCTGGTTATGATATCCATGCTTATCTGGTACTGAGATATCGAGATAATTGTTTGGTGGAGTTTGTCTCACTTGCTGTCCAAATGCGATAGCATTTTTTTGTACACGTCCATTCGAAGACAATCTATTGCCATACATAACAGCGTCATACGCTGTTTGAAAATCTGATGTTAAGTCTTGCAAGTTAAAATATGGGTCAGTCATCGAGTCATTAAGCTATTGAATTACTGCTTATGACTCCCTCTGTTCGTTAATAGTTCCTTTCAAAAAACTGGGGGTAAAAAACCAGGGTCAGGTGTTGATTCTTGATGTATCAGACAGCTAGAAAACTATGGTTAGGTATTTCTTTTCGAAGTAACAGCTCAAAGTTTGCTGGTAAAAAATGATGTTTTTGGAAAATCGTTATTGATTTTGCTGGGCTACAGAGATGTTATTCCAAAATCTGCTGGTAAGTATTGAGCAGTTGCTTTTTGAAAGCCTCCATGATTCAAGACCTGACCTTAGAAGGCTGTACGAGAATAGACTGCCATACGCGGCAAATGCTCCTGCCAGCTCCTGCATGCAGTCGTGCGATTACGATAAATTAGTCTAAAAAATCCTGCTTCTTTGCAAATAGCCCCGCTATTCTCCTCAGAAGCAGAGAATTAATTCTCAATTTCTCTCTATAGGCGCTATCCCTGGACAGCCTTCTGGATTTTGTTCTGAGGGCGAAGACTTCGTTGCACTGCTTGCGCCCATAAGGTTTTTAGCCGCGTGGACACGTTCGTGCACTGTCAGATAACTTTTTCGTGCGAAGCGTTTATCACATTGCTTGCATATATATGGCTTTTTATCTGTGTGGATCTGCTGGTGTGCTCTAAGATTGCATTTTCGGGCAAAAATCCTATCGCATTGGCTGCACGTATAAAAGTCCTCATCTTTGTGGATTAGCTGGTGCGATTTCAATGCATATTTATTTACAAAGCACATGCCGCATTGCTTGCACTCATTAGACTTTTTAGCCATGTGGGTGCGCTGGTGCATTTTCAATTGGCTTTTTTGGGTAAAGCCTTTTTTGCATTGCTCGCATTTAAAAGGCTTCTCACCCGTGTGAATACGCTGGTGTGTTTGCAGGTCACATTTTTGTGCAAAGGCTTTAAGACATTGCTCGCATTCATAAGGTTTTTCGCCAGAGTGTGTACGCAGGTGAACTGTCAGACCGCCACTCTGTGCAAAGCATCTATCGCAGTATGTGCACTTATATGGCTTCTCACCACTGTGGATGCGTTGGTGATTTCTCAGGGCAGTTCTTTGTGCAAAGCCTTTATTGCATCTTTGCACTTATATGGCTTCTCACCACTGTGAGTGCGCTGGTGTGATTCCAGAGTGGATCGTTGTGCAAAGTCTCTATCACAGTCACTGCACTTATATGGCTTCTCACCACTGTGGATGCGCTGGTGTACTTTCAGAGTAGTTTTTTTTGCAAAGTTTTTATCACAGTCTTTGCACTTATATGGCTTCTCACCACTGTGATCGCGCTGGCATTTTATCATAGCGTTGTTCTGTGTATAGTATCTGCGCGTAAACTCAGTAGCCCAGCTATCAGCCTGAATGATGGGGCTGGTTTGTATGTTAGAATACTGATGGCTGTTATTGATGAAGTGAGAACCTTCTTCAATAGCCATACTCCATACTTGCACAATTTTTATTTTTGATTCACTGCCACTATTAGCTTTTTCTGGTCTCACGGATACTTCAGAGGCCTCATCCTGAGAAAGCTCCTTAGAATCAAGAACAGTAATTGGCTTATGTTTAGGGAGAGACGTAAAAAAGTTACCAGTGGCACCAGATGCTTCGGTAACACCCGACGACCCAGAAGCGGATGATGGTAATTTTTCCGATGCTTCTATTCTGAAATGAGGATAACTGAATTGGTTACGATATCCATACTCATCTGGTACTAAGGTATTTAGATAATAGTTTGGTGAAGTTTGTTTCACTTGCTGTCCAAATGCAATAGCATTTTTTTGTACACAGCCATTCGAAGACAACCTACTGCCATACATTACGGCGTCATACGCTCTTTGAAAATCCGATGACAAGCCTTGCAAGTTAAAATATGAATTAGTCATTGAGTCATCAATCTATTGAATTACTGCTTAGGACCACCCTATGCGTTAATAGTTCCTCTCATAAACAGTTTTCTCTGGAAACCAAAGAGGCTGAGTTCAGGTCTTTATTGCGAGGCTGGGGTCGTCTGCTATAGCACAACTACGAGTTCAAACGCTGAAGTCCTGAGAAATGTTGAAGCTATCGAAGAGATGGTGGCAGACAAGCCCTTGTCAGAAGCAGGCTTCAAACGACTTTATGCAGCGGCCAGAAAAAAACTGGGGTCATATATGGCCTGCTCCGCATTGCAGGGAATAGTTTTTTACAGTGGATTTTAAAGAGGAATGGTTAAAAAGAGACTTTTGCAACACCCTCTTACGAGGCCCTTGCAAAAAGCAAAAAAGCGTTGAACCACAAAGACACCAAGGCACAAAGGAAGCCTTTTTTGTCTGCCGGGCATAGCCTGAGCCGGCCTGGAAAAAAACTTTGTGTCTTGGAGTCTTTGTGGTTCCCTTCTTTTCAGGGGCTTTTGCGACACCTTTCTTCACGATGATGATGCCCGGGAGGGGGATCCACATCTCACAGTATGACTTAATGTGCTCACTTAATTATGCTTTAGCTGGCAAGCCTGAACGTACAATGGCCGTTCAAATCTTAAGCTTTGATTGTTCTGTATTGGTAAAGAATGATTTGGAGGAATTGACTCTGTAGAATGAAAATGCTGCCAGTGAAGAGCTGAAAGAACTCTTGGGTTGCCAGGTTTTTGAGAGTGTGAATAAAGTGCTGGATATTTTAATGACGCCTAATTTGCATATGAATCATGGTGAAAAAATTACCCGTCATATTAAGCCATTTATAGACTGGAGTAATGAGGAGGGTAATTTTCAAGGCATTGTTCAGTTTTTGGACGGAAAACACAAAAACACAGATGTTGTCGATAAGAAAAAAACTGTCAAAGTTTTTGTGGTAAAAAAGGGCCTGCCTTTGATAATGAGCATCTGTGAAAAAACCACTGCCTGTAAAAATGTTAAAACAGATGCCAAGCGTAATGAATATGTTTACATGCGATGGAAGTATTTACATGGTGTTAATGTGAGCGAAGACAAGATCACTTCCGAATGCAGACAATCAGGCTGCTTCGACGATCACTCGTGCTGATAGCCTGACAGCTCTGAGTAGTCAGTAAGGCTAATCCACCAGGTCATATGGCTTCCGGCCATGACCGGACCATAAGTAGCTAACTATATGAAATCATATATTTCTGCTTGTTCAGGCACTCTCGGCAACTGCTCCTGCGTTGCTCTAGCTACTGCATCCATGCAGCCGTGCTTCGTTACAACTCCGGTCACATAGCTACGGCTATCCTCCCTGCGTTGAGCCTCGTATAGCATCTGCTCAAGTAGCCAGAAATATGTGGTTCCATCTGGCCAGCTACTTAGCGTAAAACACACTGTTTTTTCCTGCTCCATTGCTGATGCCGCAGTTTATGACTACATTTCCTCTGGCATCCTGCATGACCATGCTGTTTTGGCTGGTCGCCAATAGGAGGGTGGTGCAAACGGGCTCAAGCCTCGGTTCTTCCCATTTTCCTTCATTCCCGCGAAAGCAGGAACCTGGGATCCTGCCTTCGCGAGTGATGACGGGTAAAGGTGGTTTGGCTTCTATGTGGCAACCTCAGTAAGCGGTAAATACAACAGCAGATGAAGCGGCGTAAGATATTCTGGGTGTTGTTCGTGGTGGTGGTGCTCACAGCCTGTGGGCAGATCACCAATACTATCTGTGTTCCAACCATGGCGCAGATGGCGGCCGATTTTGGTGTATCCCCGGCGACTATTCAAGCGTCCATTGCCTTTTATCTTATCCCCTACGGTGCTTCGCAGTTCTTTTATGGACCACTGTCGGATCGTTTTGGTCGCAAGCCACTAATGATGGCCGGGCTGTTGATATTTGTCCTGGGCTCGTTGATTGGCAGTTTTGCCGACAGTTTCTCTCTATTGCTGTTGGCCAGTTTTGTCCAGGGCATGGGGACGGGCGTTGGCGGTGTTATGGCCAGAACAGTGATGCGTGATATCTACAGTGGCCCTGACCTGCAAAGGGCCAACAGTTACATCAGTATGGCGTT
>JAQFVO010000670.1 GCA_027942505.1 Endozoicomonas sp.
CTTTATGGGAGAGTCAGCTCATACTCTTTGTGCCTTGAAAATCATGGGTTTTAGATTTTTTGTCCCGTACAGAGGCCTTTGACGCAGGAATTTCTGTCCCGTATTGAGGACTTGGTTAGTGACATGGAGGTAGACCTGGATTCTGACTTGAAGGCAGAAGATGACTAGCTATGGCCAGTTATCAATACTCCCAATCGAAGAAATCTCTCAGTTTTATGCCTAACGCTTTGGCCAGCTTGACCATACTGCCCAGAGTAATATTTTTTTCTCCCCGTTCAATATCTCCAATATAAGTGCGGTTTAGACCTGCCTGATGAGCCAGCTCTTCCTGTGTCAGACATTGCTCCTGTCGTAGTTCGCGGAGTCTGTTACCAAATGCTTTCTGGACTGTTGCCAAGCTCAATATCCTTCTTAAGAAACAGAAAAATACTGATTTGCCGGGCACAGTTGCTTCTACCGTCTATAATCGGAGATTTGTAAATCCTCGGGTGATGCTTAGGGCTTATTGACTGGGAGTTGCAAAGGAAATGACCAGAAAGACGACAACTAGCGAATTTCGAGCACGAGCTGTTTCCATGGTGGTTGATGGCAAGAGCCAAAAAGACGTGGCCGCCGAGTTGGGTGTTGAAGTACAAAAAGTTAAACGTTGGTACAACAATGCAATGAACGCTTTGATGAACAGCGCAACGGAGCTATTTGATGACAGGGCGCAAGCCGAAAGCGCCGCTGTGGATGAACCGGTAAGTAGCAGCGCAGCTGATATAGAGTTAAATTGGGATGCGGAAATCAGACGACTGAGAAAGGAGAATGAACGTCTGAAAAAAATAATGAATTTGAGTTCCCAATGGATATCAATCTATATTGACATGCAGTCTGAGAATCAGACTAGGCGATAAATTAATATGCTGCTATTACGACCAGACCCACTACCAGCTGAAACCCTGGAGAGTTTCCTCATTCGGCTGGCGGAGCTATATGGTTATACGCCAAAACAACTGATCGAGAGATTCCACATTATTCTGGATGAAAAAGATCAAAAATTGTCCGGGGCTCTTCCTGGCAACCTTTCCCAACTGAATATTTATCATGCCAATACATCGTCGGCTATTCGGCAGAAATGTCTGGAGCTGCTGGCTGAACACATGTGTAAGCATCGCCTCCCGATTATTGAGTTAGCGGTGTCTCGATCTAAGTTCCGATATGGAGCGGGACATCGCTCTTTACTATGGCAAGGGTTAGATATCCCGCGCTATTTTATGCGTCGGGGCTGTATTCCTGTTTGCCCAAGGTGCATTGAAGAGGCTGCATACGTCCCATTTTACTGGCACCTTCGTTTGGTAAGGGCCTGCTATCGTCATGGTTGTATGCTGGTTGAGCAGTGTCCGACCTGCTCAAAACAGTTTGACTACGTTAGTTTGGGCAATTTTCGGGAGTGTTCATGCGGAAGAAGCTTTGCTTCTATGCCAACCGACATGGCACCAGAATCTTTCCAGTTACTTGCGGCCGTAGTACAAGGTAAGAAAGTTGATGAAATATCTGCTTCAACGTCAAATCTATTGTTCCAGTTGGGAGATGTTCACCAGCTGTTTGGCGCCATTCTCTGGTACTACACCTATGCAGCGCCTCGTGGCCCTCACCGCACGCTTTCCAATGCAACCATAACTGAGTGCATTTCATTTTTTGATGAGTGGCCTTGCCGACTGTATACACTCCTAAATGAGAAGATACAAACTGCCATTATGTTGGCTGATCGCCCCTGTTCTGACATCCCGTTTAATTCCATTTTTGGGAATCTTCTGCTGGTCAGCAGGCGGTTGCCAGAAAATTTTCTCATTGCAAACCCGGTGTTAAAGGCGATTTTCGCTTTTCTGGATGAGTGCCTACATGCAGACGATGAACGTTCAGAGATTGGCTATAGCCTGCTGAATGGATATGAGGTTGCAACACTGCTCGATACGGATAGTGAGCAGGTGGCCAGTCTGTCAGATAAAGGTTATTTGCCAATGGCCAAAAAGTTGAAACATAATGCGCGCTTTAACCCAAGGCGTCCTCTATTTCGTTTGGAAGCTACATTTAATGTCTGGGTGGCACGTCATCAGTGCCGACGTTCTAACCGGCATATTTATTTGTCACGATGGTAGATATGGTTGTATTGGATACTCTGATAAAAACAGCAGACTCGAAAAAGCTGGATGCAACATTAAAGAGCGCATTCTCTGCGGTTGCC
Organism: Endozoicomonas sp.; assembly: GCA_027942505.1. Taxonomy (GTDB): domain Bacteria; phylum Pseudomonadota; class Gammaproteobacteria; order Pseudomonadales; family Endozoicomonadaceae; genus Endozoicomonas. The sequence goes on from JAQFVO010000670.1 coordinate 2,228, forward strand.
GAGCTGGTTGTTATAGACGGTAGGGAATACGAAACCATTGTTTTTCTGCTAAATCGCACTATAAAAGGTAAAAAAAAATTCCTAGATGAAGCTTCTTTGGGGTTGCTCAATGATGAATCCTGGCGAAAAGATATTCTGGAAATTACAAAATGGATACACACTCACAATATCAAACATCCATACAGCAAAGCAGACGGGTGTATTTTTTTCTATCATGGGGTACTTAGCCGCCGTAAGTGTAAGGTGCTTGGTTATGCCAAGGACTCAAAGCAGATAAATAAAAGTCAATTTTTGATAACAGAGTTTATCTGGGAGAATCGAGTAACCAGCCTAGTTGAGCAATCTCTGTACGGGACAAAAAATCTAAAACCCATGATTTTCAAGGCACAAAGAGTATGAGCTGACTCTCCCATAAAGT
>JAQFVO010000735.1 GCA_027942505.1 Endozoicomonas sp.
AAGCGTCATCTGTGACAGGTCACAATTGACCCGATGGTAATTGAGTACCGCAAAGTACAGATCGGGCAGATCGAACAGCTGGTCAAGCGCATCGAGAACAGCCTGAACCCAAACCACTGGGAGATTACCGAAATCCTCAAGGTCATGGTGCTGCAATTTTCTCGTGAGTTGCTGCTGGCCTGTCAGGATAAGGTGATGCTGGAAGACCGCACCAAAGCCTTACAGGAAGTGGGCATCTCCATCGCTGAAAAGAAAGTGGACCACCCCACCGTGATCCTGTTCTGGGACCAGATCATGAAGATCGGCCTGCCGCTGGTGAACCGTTCGGTGGAAGATGGCCTGATGTGCATCAGCCCCCGCTGGTATTTCCACTGGTGCAAAACCCTGGGCATGAAACCGGTAGCCCGTGAAAAAGAACTGGATGATGTTTTCCGCTTTAGTAATGAACTTCCCTACCTTGGCAAACAGTTTCGCAAAGGCAGAAAACCAGAGTTCTGCTGGTACTTTGCTCATCCATTGTTCTGCCGGTGGGTTGCTGAACACAAGGCACTGGGGGCTGACCACTTCAAAGCACAATCGCGCTCCCCAATTCAGGATGATATAGATGCGCTGCTCGGTGGGGAGGAAGACTAATGGAAACGATCAGCAACATCACCCTGCCCCTGCACGGTCTGGGAGAAGAGCCGCTACTGCGGGTGACCCGCGAGACAAAACAGGATGGCTTGATTGTTCTTTATGTGGAAACGCCAAAACCGCTGTTCTTTACCGATCAGTGCTTTGCCTACCACTGGGATTGTACCGTCCGGCAGATGTTTACCGGGGAAGAGCTGCAGGATTGTATGCACCGGGCAAGGGAGTGGGCCAACTACTTGCTGACTTATGAGGAGGATCGCTGTTACAGCGCCACGGGGCCGATGATCAGTCATTAATCATCGGTAATGCTGCCACCGCCATGGTGCCGGTGGCAGCCACGCAAAAGAGATTGGAAGCATGAAGAATCCACCTTTACGCACTGCTTATTATACAGGCATTGATGATTTACAGAAAATCATGGGCCTGATTCTGGCTGCGGCCAGCACTGGCGCATTAATTTTGACGTTGCAGGAACTGGTCAGCGGCATGGCAGCTACAATTCTGGCTACCGGTGCCGGCCTGGCGTTACAAGTCTGCCTCTACCTGTTCGCCCGACACCCTGGCCATCGGGTTCGATGGTTTGCTCACGGATTGCTGGGATTGTCAGTCCTGGTCACTGCCTGGTATATGGAAGACACCTGGCAACAGCACCAGAGCGAGCAGCTGGCCAGACAGCAACAACAGGCCGGTGACCGGTTTCTGGTAAAACAGCAGCAACAGCAACTTAACCAGCTGAACCAGCAGATTGATATACTGCTGGCCAGCGCCGAGCAGGACACCGGTAATCAGTACCGGGCCAGAGGACTGAACACGCTCAATAATCTGGATGACCTGTACGAGCGACGGGATTCTCTGCTGGCGGTACTGCAACAACAGAACCACAATGCATCCACCGAACTGACCGGGCAGACCCTGTTTATGCACAATGACGCTTTGCGGATATCGTTATTCCTGGCACTTGCTTTAATGATTGACCTGGCGGCCATTATTGCTCTACAGCCAATTTCCCGGTTTAATAATCTGCTGACCTCACAAACTTATGATTCGGAATCCATCTCACAACACACCCAAGAGGATCATCCCGTCGATCCGGAGCACTCAGTGCTGAACCAGATCATGGAACGCATCCGCAACGGCAATTATGGAGAGTTTGTTCCGGTGAAACAGATCGTTGAGAGTGAAGCTATTCGACATCCGGAACTGAAATCTGGGCTGAATCAACTACTAGACGAGGGAGTAGTTAGCAAAGTGGGCAATCGTTACCGGTGTAATTCTTACCAAAATAACATTGTCGATCACCCGTGCCACTAGACTTTTATAACTTTTGCATCACGGGAAAAGTCCCTTAAATGCGGTTGTTAGGCGTGAAACTGAGAACTAGGAGAAGAAAATGACAGGCATTATTTTAGGGTTAATTTTTTTACTTCTGGCGTGCTGTATATTTTATGCAGGAAGAAAAAAGGATCAAATTAGGGTACCTATGCTAATTGCATTTTGGGGCTGCATTATATGTGCAAATATTTGGTTTGCATCTAACGCCTAATTTTGCGCTAACCGGCGCAGTCCGGTTAAGCGGGTTGTTATGCGAGTGATTGGCACAAACTGGAGACATCATGGTAACCGAAACAATAGACAAGCTTTTCCTTGAGCTTAGTCAAATAACCAGGGCAAGGACAGACAGAGAAATCCGACTGGAAGCAATGATAGAAAAAGCGTTTGTGGCTGGCTGCTATATAGGCTATTCACCAAATTTTAATCTGAATCATGTGCAGGTTGAATGGGAAAAATTCAAACGGCAGCACATGCTGGGTTTTGAGAAGACGGTGAAGATTAAAGTCACATAACCTTTGCATCACGGGCGAAGTCTTGTTGGCTCGGTTGTTATGCGTTAAAATACTGGATTTAAAGGAGATAGCTATGCCTTTCGCTAAAGCAATTTTCAACAAAAATAAAAGGTTTCACTGGTACAATAGTGATGACAGTCTTGTACTTTTTTTAAGTAAACGTGACTTAAGTCAAAAATGGTTTATTGCTGATTTGTTTTATCCAGAAACTCCGAATCACAATGGCAAAATTTATAAGCAGGAAATTTCAAAATTTCTTTCAGCCCCTGATGATCTGGTTGAATTTAAGATTTCCAATGAAATAAAACAGAAAGTTTTGAAACTAAGAGGTAGTGCATAACTTTTTGCATCAGCCGTTCTAGACGATTGGATGCGGTTGTTATGAGAGAAGCAGAAAAAAGCAGTTTAAAAAATCAGAGTTACCGGTGCAATGCATACCGTAACAACACCGGCAACGATCAAAGTCAATTATTCACAAAGTTCAGGGAGCCAATGCAGGCAGAACCAACTTACTGAAATCGTTCATATGGGTCTGGACCTGTTCCAGATCTTGTTGTTTCTGGCTTTTCAGTGCAGTCATCATGCTATTGGCCATAATGCCAAGGCGCGCATAAGCATTATTCAGATTACGGAGCCGGGTGTATTCCACGGTGTTCCGTTTAGTCAAAGCCATAAACTGTTTGCTGACCTGAATCTGTTCCTTATCAAAATCCGGGTTCCATTGCTTTACCCGGAACTCACCAAAGGCCCGATAATTTCCGGGCATGGAGCGTTCAAAAGCCGCCGCTAGCTCATTGGCATAAGTAGTCAGGGATTGCTCCCAGGTTTGCTCCAGCTGGATCCTCTGTTCGGTGTTGATGGTGTTTGGATAGGTCTCTACGCCTACGGCCAGTAATGAAAAGGAAAAGAGAACAGGAAGCAATAGATAAGAGATATTTAAAGGCATATCACAGTTTTCTTGCTAAGTATCGAAGTACCACTTTAACGACATTTGTAGAATGTTTATTGCTGGACAAATACTCAAGGGATTCCCGAATAAGCATAAGTTCTTTTAGCAAAACATCATAGTTGGCACAAATTATGCTGCCGCTGCCGCTGCCGCTGCCGCTGCCGCTGCCGCTGCCGCTGCCGCTGCCGCTGCCGCTGCCT
>JAQFVO010000824.1 GCA_027942505.1 Endozoicomonas sp.
TATTGATCAGTCTATTCAGTGGTTGAACAGACCACTTTGCTTTTAGTAAGTTCCCCTTTTTCACCACCCTTCGATTCATCCTGTACATGGTGATGTTTACTCGATGATCCTGAGTGCTCCTTTGGTAAACCAATAATCACAGAAGCAGGCATTATTACGGACGTGATTTTTCAAAGCTGGACGGCAGAAAGTAAGAGTACCCGTATGGCGGTCAGCATCTACGATGTAACATCAGTGAATGCAGCTGTTCTGCTCGAGCAAAGGATTGCCACCGGTGAAGTACCTCGTTGATAACAATCTCCCGCCTAAACTGGCCCATGCCGAGAAATATCATTGCTTTGCCCTTGCTTGCATCCCGCAATAATTTGGCTGATAGTTCCAATCTGCCATATTCAGCCAGTAAGCCCTCCTGCGAGAGAGCAGCCAAGAGATACCGCGAATGCTTGAAGTACTAATTTCTGCTACCAATGCCTTTTGTAAATACATAAATGTTGATCTGCATCGGTTGCCCAGTCCGGATGGTAAGCGCATAGGCACTCAACCCATTGCTTCTGACGAAAATGTCATTGCCTGGCAGGTGCATGCGATAAAGGGCCACCGGGATAGAGAAGGGTGCACGGATGTTATTGTGGTGGAAGCCCGCAGTCGTTATGCCATTTTGTTTTCCGACCCGATGTTTTCCGATTTAGACGATTTTGCTGATCGATTTACCAGGCGCTGGGTTAGAGAGTGTATCCATATGGCCATTGAGAGTGGCGCTACCACGCAAGCGCAGGCTCAGACCATGTATGACCAGTTTCTGGATATGGACAAGGGAATCCGGTTTGTCAGAAATACCGACCTCAGCGTCAACGGTCATGTTGCAGATGCTGAACAGTGGCTGAGCCAGTGCTATGAACAATATGGACTGGAACAACTGGACGAGAGTGAGGAAATCGGATTGGCAATGCAACGCATCAACTGCGTCCACAAAAAGGCCAGGCCGTTTCCCGGTGCCAAACAAATGGAGCGGTTTATTCCCATGTCACGGATGGTGGATGACTGGCTGTTCCGGTTTGCCAGAGGTTTGTCTGAGTGGACGTATCCACAAACGCTGAATGGGGATTTTCCGAACCCATTTCCTGCTGCAGTGGCTACTGTTAATGGGCAATCATCGGCTTGGCCAGACAATGTGGTCAGCCTTGATGAAGTACGTAAGCGTAAGAAGGTGCAGAAAGCATAATAGCCATGAGTGAATATCAGTATTACGAGTTGGTGGCCGTTGACCGGCAGTTGTCCAAAGATGAGATGGGGTATCTGC
>JAQFVO010000838.1 GCA_027942505.1 Endozoicomonas sp.
AGCCGCTTTTTCGCGCTGCGCAGATTAAAAAAGAGCTTACGCTGCGCCTTGGTGGTGGCCACTTTGACGATGCGCCAGTTGCGCAAAATAAACTCGTGAATCTCGGCCTTGACCCAGTGCACGGCAAAGGAGACCAACCGCACACCAACTTCAGGGTTAAAGCGCTTGACCGCCTTCATCAGGCCAACATTCCCTTCCTGGATAAGATCTGCCAGTGGCAAACCATAGCCGGAATAGCTTTTGGCGATGTGCACAACAAAACGAAGGTGGGACATAACCAGCTGACGAGCCGCCTCGAGATCGTTGTGAAAGAAGAGGCGCTCAGCAAGGTTTTTCTCCTGCTCAGCAGACAACACCGCAATGCTGGCCACCGACGCTACGTAGGCATCAATATTGCGACCAGGTACTAACATATCAACTGGCTGAAGACTGCTGCCCATAATTAACTCCGTCAAAATACCCTCTTTAAAGTAGACTCTGTAAACGTGGTTAAAGTTCAAACTGAATGAATGATAACAAAAGCGCCATTTACAACTGTCGGCAATTTACAAGAATTTTGCTCTTTACTCTTTAGTATGAAATATGAGCTCAGTTCGGCACCAGGGTCTGCAGGTGTCGGTAACAGCTCCCCAGTGCCCCCAGAGCGCCGAGCACTATACCACAACACAGCAACATAACCGAAGTCTCAGGACCGGGACCGGACAGCACCATCTCACTACCGTACAATCCGGCGATGGTCGCTGCCTCAGCACGCAGCACTGCCAGTAGTGAAAAAACAATGACGTGGGCCAGTACCGTCCCCACTATTCCGTACCATACCCCCATATAAACGAAGGGCATGGCGATAAAGCCCTGAGTTCCACCCACCATGCTGACCACCCGGATTTCATCTCGCCGGCTTTCGATACTCAGGCGCACCGTGTTGCTGATCACTAACACCACCGTCAACCCCAGGATAACGCCAAGCGCAACGGAAAACCGCTCAAGCAGAGACAGTATCGACTGAAGTCTCTGCACCCACTGACGATCAAGCCGCACCTGATCAACGCCCGCTCTGCCCTGATAGGCCGCAACGGCCTGATCCAGTTCGGCAACGCCAGCTTCACTGACCGGCACCAACTCAATCACGCCGGGCAAAGGATTAAAGCCCAGTTCATCGATAATATCCAGCACTCCGATCCGCTGTTGAAACACGGCCAGTCCCTGTTGCGGTGAAATATAGGAAACATCCTTGATGAGAGGGTCCTGTCGGTAGCTGGCAATAAGCTGATCAACGGTCTCCTGAGCGAGGCCGTTTTTCAGATAGACCGAAATACTCGGCTGCCCATCCCAGGTTGCCCCCAGCGTCTGTAAGTTGTTGACCAGCACAAAAAACAGCACCGGCAGCGCAAATGTCACGGCGATCAGCAGGCTACTTAACACTGTGGCCACGGGGGCTTTGAGCAGGCGCGTCAGGGCATCAGTGGCAACCTGCCGGTGCAGAGCCGCGTGCGCTGCAAGCGTCAGAGTGGCCACGACCTGACGCTCGGCACCTTTTTTACGCTCGTCTTTCTCCGCCTCAACCCATCGGGCGTTTTGCGCCTTCCTTTGCGCTGTGCCGCTGTCTGCATGGTTTCGGGGTGTGGTTACATCGTCTGCTGGCCGGTGGCGGCTGTGCTTATTTTTGTGTCTGAACAGGCTCACCGAACCTCCTGATCGGCAACCAGCCGACCATGCTCCAGGCTGAGGATGCGGTGGCGCATACGGGCCACCAGCGCCAGGTCATGGCTGGCAATCAGCACCGTCACACCGACCTGGTTAAAACTTTCAAACAATTTCATGATTTCGCCGGACAATTGTGGGTCAAGATTACCGGTTGGCTCATCGGCCAGAATCAGGGCCGGGCGATGAACCACCGCCCGGGCCAGGCCAACGCGCTGCTGTTCACCGCCAGAGAGTTCCATAGGGTAGAGCTTCTCCCGGCTTAACAAGCCCACCATATCCAGGGCAGCACGCACTCTGCCGGCACAGTCGCCTGGCGAGTAACCAGCAATCAATAGAGGCAGGGCCACATTGGCAAACACGGTGCGATCAAACAGCAGCTGGTGATCCTGAAACACCACGCCGATGTTGCGGCGAAAGTAGGGAATCTGGTTACTCTTCAGTGCCCGCAGGTTATGCCCGCCCACCCAGATCTGGCCGGTACTGGCTCGCTCGAGAAGCATAACCAACTTCATCAGAGTACTTTTGCCAGCCCCGGAATGACCCGTCAGAAAGGCAATCTCCCCCCGACTCAGATAGAAACTGACCTGCTCAAGGCCCATATGTCCGGAGGAGTAGCGCTTGCTGACGTCGTCAAAGCGAATCATGCACCCTACCCTTCTCTGGAGAACAGCGCCTTGACGAACTCACCGGCAGAAAAAGGTCTCAGGTCATCAATCCGCTCTCCCACACCGAGAAAACGAATGGGTAACTGCATCTGTTTGGACAGCGCAAAGATCACGCCACCTTTGGCAGTGCCGTCCAGCTTGGTCAGCGCCATGCCCGTCAAGTGCACAGCTTCATGGAACAGACGCGCCTGGCTCAGAGCGTTCTGGCCGGTGCCTGCATCAAGTACCAGCAGCACTTCATGAGGTGCAGCCGGGTCCAGCTTGCCCAGCACCCGTTTGACTTTTTTCAGCTCTTCCATCAGGTGCTCTTTGTTATGCAGACGCCCGGCGGTATCGGCGATCAGCACATCGACCTGACGAGCCCTGGCCGCCTCAAACGCATCAAAAATCACCGATGCACTGTCAGCGCCGGTGTGCTGGGCAATAACCGGAATCTCGTTGCGCTCACCCCATACCTGGAGCTGCTCAACGGCGGCAGCGCGGAAAGTATCACCGGCGGCCAGCATAACCTTGCGCCCTTCAGACTGGAATTTACGAGCCAGTTTGCCAATGGTGGTGGTTTTGCCCACACCGTTGACGCCCACCACCAGAATCACAAATGGTGTATCCTGCCTGGGGATCACCAGCGGCTGATCAGCCGGTGCAAGAATCCCGGCCAGCTCCGCCTGCAAGGCCACCATCAGGGCATCGGCATCATCAAGCTCCTTGTATTTCACCTTTTCGGTCAGCCGGGCCATGATCTCAGTGGTGGCCTCAACCCCCACGTCGGCCACCAGCAGCTGAGTTTCCAGCTCATCAAGCAGATCGTCATCGATCTCTTTTTTACCGATGAACAGCTCGGCAACACCTTCCACCAGTACATTGCGGGTTTTGCTTAACCCCTGGCGCATGCGGGCGAAGAAGCCCATTTTGGTTTCGGGTTCTTCTTCCGGCTCTGAAGAGAGTGGTTCCGGGGGGGCTTGAGGAGGCGTTACCGACTCAGCCACAGGAGACAGTTGACTGGCAGCAACGGCCGGCGTTTCCATCGTGTCAGTGGTGGCCGATTCGACAGCATCCGGCAAAACGGGCTCTGCAACCTGCGGCTCTTCGGCCGCAACCGTATGGTCACCACTTGCCGGCGCATCGACCACGTCAGGCGTACCGGGAGTCTGCCTGGAATCCTGCGCCTCTATGGCATCCTCTTGAGTAGTTTCGACACTGGCAACGGACTCTTCATGAAGCTCTGCCTGATCTTCAGAAGCCTCACTTTGAGAACGTCGACTCCAGGGCCAGAAGCTGCGCTTGGTTTTTTTCCCATCGTCTTTACGCGAACCGAACATAGACTACTTCTAATAATAACCTTGGTGGGAGAGTCCAATGATCATCCGGCCTGAAACCACGCCCCCGAACAGGGCGCGCAATCGGCGTTTAGCCAGCAATCACGGCATAGCGGCCTATCCTATCTCAATTCAAGCTGTCACGAAATGAACTTTCTCAGAGGATGTTCACGATCCCATGACCCGGGAAAATGAAAAGGGTATCCTTGATTCCCCTGCTCAGCTGGAGCCTAGTTCATGCCTCGCCAATCGAGAAATTCCCGACCACCGCACAAATCCGTTCACACTGGCGGTGGTCAACTGCGGATTATTGCGGGTCAGTGGCGCAGTCGCAAGTTACCGGTTGCCAACGTACAAGGATTGCGCCCTACCGCCGACCGGGTAAGAGAGACTGTATTTAACTGGCTGGCAATGATTACCCCCGGAGCACGGGTGCTGGACGTATTCAGCGGCACTGGGGCACTGGCCATGGAAGCACTGTCCCGGGGCGCATCCTGCGCCACGATGCTTGAAGCAAGCCCGATTGCCGCCAGAACCCTGGTGAGCAACCTGGCGCTGCTTAATGCTGAGCAAGCACAGGTGATTACTACCGACAGCCTGTCATGGCTAAACCGCCCTGCCAGCCAGCCCTTCGACCTGGTTTTTCTCGACCCACCGTTTCGGCTCAATCTACTTGCGCCTGTGTGCCAGCTGCTCGAACGACACGGTTATTTAAACGACAAAAGTCATATTTATATCGAGGTGGAAAAGGAACTCAACCCGTTGCCAGTACCCGACAACTGGCGTCTGGAAAAAAGCAAAACCGCCGGACAGGTGAGCTTCAGCCTGTGGTCGAGAGAACAGCCCTGAGAGCGGCATGTATGGACTTACCGCAGTGATGTCAGTAATCTGTGCAGCCCGATCTTTAGCAAAAAAACAGTGTTTTAAACACGCCAACATCCTTGATTCAAGAATGACCCCGAAAACTCTAAGGAGCAGTTCCCCATGAAACAACCCGTACGCATTGCGGTCACAGGTGCAGCCGGCAACATCAGCTACTCGCTGCTGTTCAAGATTGCTGCCGGTGAGATGCTTGGGCCCGATCAACCGGTAATTCTGCAATTGCTGGAGATCCCCCAGGCCATGGACAAACTCCGTGGTGTTGCCATGGAGCTGGAAGACTGCGCCTTCCCCCTGGTTCACAGCATCAGCCTGCACGACAACCCGTTTGACGGCTTTAAAGGTGTTCACTACGCCATGCTGGTCGGTGCCCGCCCACGCTCAAAGGGCATGGAGCGTGCCGACCTGCTTGAGGCCAATGCGGTTATTTTTGCCGAACAGGGCAAGGCTCTGAACGACGTCGCCAATCGTGATGTTAAGGCACTGGTAGTGGGCAACCCGGCCAACACCAACTGCCTGATTCTGTCGCGTAACGCGCCTGACCTGTCACCAACCCAGTTCTGCGCCATGACGCGCCTGGACCACAACCGCGCCCAGGGCATTCTGGCCAACAAGCTGGGTGTTAACCCGGGTGATGTTGAGGGTGTGTGCATCTGGGGCAACCACTCCCCGACCATGTACCCCGACCTGCACCACGCACAGATTCTCGGCGATGAAGCCGCCATCGATATGATTGATGAGAAGTGGTACAGGGAGGAGTACACACCACGCATACAAAAACGCGGTGCCGAAATCATTGAATGGCGCGGGCTGTCCAGTGCCGCCTCTGCTGCCCAGGCCTCTCTTGACCACATGCGGGACTGGGCTTTAGGCAGCGATGGTCGTATAGTTTCCATGGGAGTTATTTCTGATGGCAGCTACGGTGTCGCCAAAGGCATCTACTACTCCTTCCCAGCCATTTGTGATTTTGGCAGCTACCAGATCATCCAGAACCTGTATATTAACGACTACGGTCAGACAATGATGAAAAAGACCGAACAGGAACTGCTGGAAGAAAAAGCCGCCGTGGACCACCTGTTGCCAAAAGAGACAGCCACCACTCACGAGGCCCTGCCAACAGACGGCCGCACCGAGGCCACCTACTACCAGGCCGATCGAATCTGCTAAATCTCAGAGGCTCGATCAGCGGGCCTCCTTTTACCCTCCCCGAAAAACTGGTCAGAACTGGTAGTCTCGCCCAAGCCCCAGCACCCTCTGGCGGCCGTAGTAGTACTCTTTCAGAGACTCCGCGAGTACTTCAAGGGCTTCTATACGGTTAGCGTTGGTTGGATGTTCAGAGAGGAACAGGTTAAAGATCCCCCGGTAATCCCCACTAAACGCCAGCATCCTCTGCCAGACTCTTGCACACTCCGTCGGGTCATACCCGGCCAAAGCCGTCAGATAAATACCGATTTCGTCCGCCTGCAGCTCGCGGTTCTGGGAGATCGGGTTGGTAAAAGGCAAACTGGCCAACGCGTATTTCTTGAACAAGAGCGTGTCGACAAGACGCTGCCCGTTATGTTTTGCCAGCACATGCCCCATTTCGTGCCCAATAATACAGGCCATACCTGCCTGGTTTTTTGCTACGGGCATCATTGAGTGATAGATAATGATGCGGTAATTACTGGTGGAAAAGTGATCCGGTGTCGACATATTCATGGTGCTGATCGTCCAGTCTTCTCCGGGAATAGAGAACTGCCTCTCAACCACTGCCTTCATGCGCAAGGCAACTGGAAAGATAAATTGAAAAGATCGCCTGGCCAATTCCGGAGATGTCTCTTCATATAAAACTGCGTCATATAATTGGTTGAAAAGGTACCAAACAGCCGAAGCAGGTTTGGAGATAAATTGAGAAGGTCCTTTCAGATAAGTATTCAGAAAGGCAGCAAGCCCCCCAAAAGCCACCCCCCTTAACAAGGCCCTTAACCTGAAGTCGGTATACAGAAGTTCAGCAATTTCGCCTGTCATGACCTGATTCAAGGCGACCCAGTCAAAACCAATCATGGTCGAGGTAACGCCGGCAGCGAGATAGGCAAGGCCGTTTTGTTGCAGCTCCTCACCAAGGCCTCTGTCCACAGCGTTGTGCAGCCGTTCGATTACTTGCGCTTCAGGACGATAAAAGCGCACATCCTCGTCTGCACAGCAGGTGGCACTGCAAAATAATGAGAGGGGGAACAGAAGATAGTTACAAAAACCAGCCGACCGCAACCACCTGAGCTTGAGAAACACGCTATAAATCCCCCTGAATTCTTTCGATGTGCTGGTGATAGATACAGCGTATCTCTGCGCGGCTTTGTATCAGGAGACAATTTATCCCCCCTTCTTTGACAAAGAAAAAGTAAGATTGTTCCAGAGAGGAAAGAGAAGAGAAAAGAGGGCGCCAATAAATTTGGCATTATTTGTGTGTGCGTTTGTCCTTTTGTCAATCCTTGCATGATCAGGAAGAAGCATAACAAGGCAGGACTGATACAGCGGTTTCATTTGGCTGAAAAGCAAGAGCTGCCCCCGGAAGCTCCGGGAGCAAAGGACCTTAGTTTGGGCTAATCGCAGGTGGTCGGTCGTCGGGGCCGGGATTGGCAGCAGGTGGCGGCGGGATCGGGGCAGCTGGAGCAGGAACTTCCGTCTGTTCCGCTTCTACGATTTCCGCTTCTTCTGTGGTTTCTGTCTGTGCCAACAGCCCAGCATCAGTAGCTGCCAGATTAATAGCAGCTAACATCTCTGCATCACCTTGGGCGGCTGCCAGGGCTGCACTAACAATAATCTCCCTTTGGCCGGGTACTTGGGCAATAGCTACAGAAACAATCTGTGGTGCCTGTTCCTGGGACACTTTAACTGCGCCAAAAATCAATGAATACAGCAGTTCAGGCTGGCTTTGCAGGTTGATGGCCGTCGCAGAAACCACTGCTTCAATAGACTGAGTGCCGCCTTGCATCGCCCTGGTCACTGCCTGTTCCGCAGGCATGGTAGCCAGATCCTGCACCAGATCCGCCCGAGCGGTACCTGCGAGGGTAGCCATCACCAGCGCAGTGGCGGCAAGTATGAGTCTTGGTTTCATCGTTGTTCCTTTAGATATGTTGCAGTAACCCCCTTGCGAACGTCCGTTATCACTGACAACCATGCGAAAATCAATGATGGCCAGCTTTTCAGAGAAAGGGGTCGACTTAACTCTCTGCGCCTTTTTATACGGCAATTGTTGTACTCATATATACAGGTAGAGACAGTAGTGGAAATTATATTGACCCATCGCCCACAATACAAACCCTTAAAAAAGTCAATTAGCGTCTATTAATTAATCCCTTCTACCCGTAAAATACCCTGTTTTTTGGGGGCACCGTCGTGTTTTCCCTGTTTATTATCCAGCCACGGCAACAAAATCCATGTTTGGTGAGTACAGCCAGTTTGAGGTAGAAAGTTCAAATGAAGGAGATTAATCAGCTTGGCCTGGCCATCGTTCTGACCGGCTATGGCATGAGCACACTGGCTGCAGTGGACGACGCAAGCCATATCAACCTGGGCCCGGTGGAGATGACACCAATGGCCAGCGCTGGCATCGGCTATGACGATAACGTTTACCGTGAAGGTGAAGGTGATCTGGCAGATAAAGGGTCTACGGTTTATAAACTGGATGCCGAAGCTGAGTTCAAAGCCCAAACTGGCCTCAGCACTTACGCAGCAACCCTGGCAGCTCGTAATACCAGCTACTCCAGCCAGTCTGATTCGAATTTTACCGATGTTGGTATTCAGGGTGATATTCACCAGGAATTTAACAGCCGCAACCGGTTAGATGCCAAATTTAACCTTGGCCGTTACCACGATGCCGGTTCTACCGTAAATGGTGATATTGATAAATCTACGCCGGAATACGACAAAACCCAGGGCAGCCTTAGTTATGGCTTTGGCTCCATGGAGGCACTGATGCGTGCCGATTTTTTTGCCAGCTATGACAAAAAGAATTATGACATCGGAGGGGAAGACCGAAAGACAACCGAATACGGCGCCACCGGCTACTACCAGTTTATGCCCAAGACCAATGCCCTGGTGGAAATCAAGGAACGCAAACTGGATTACACCCAGGAACAAAATTCCGCTTACGATATCACCAGTTACCTGGTGGGTCTGAACTGGGAAGTCTCTGCCAAAAGCAACGGTTATGCCAAGCTGGGACGTCGTTACCGTGATGCAACGGGCACTGGTCGTCAGGGCTATACCGGCTGGGAAGTGGGCGTAAACTACCTGCCAGTAGAATACTCCTTAATCCAGCTGAGCACTGCCCGCGACTATGGCCTGGAGTCGGACGACCCGGCTGAAGCTGACTTCACCCAGGGCACCACAACCCGTTTGACATGGCAGCACCAGTGGACCGGTAAGATCTTTACCCGTGCGAACTACAGCTTCTCAGATGAGGCAATACAAGGCAGCACCGGTATTACCAAAAAAGACAGATTAGTTCACCAGTTGGGTCTGTCGGTAGACTGGAACATCAAACGCAACATCAGAGTCTCAGCCTCTTATCAGCACGCCAATCGTGATGAAAACGACAAGAACGGCTTTACCGATGCGGAAGACTACAAGAGAAACTACTATATGCTCACAGGTACGCTAGCTCTTTAAGAATGCTACCCGCTGCCCGTAGAGCACCAGGTTGTTCTTTTCGGGAAGCAGGCGGTGGGATACGTGAAGACTGGCGTAGTATCCTGCCGGCGTTTCTATCCTGATTTTTTTCATCCATCACCCTAGTCAAATCCATAGCCCTATCAGGAGATTACCGACCGGGTTTTTACTATGATTTCTAAACGACATTTACTCAATACTGAACAGCGGCTGACGTTTTTAGCCGGTTTATTGTTCATGGTATTCAGCACGGCTTTCAGTGCCGGCCTGCTGGCCGCTGAGCCCATGAGCATCTCCCGCTATAAACTGGGCGCAGGGGATAAAATTATGATCTCCGTCTATGGTGAACAGGGAATGGAGAAAGAGTTGATTCTGACCGATGCGGGCAGTATTTCATACCCGTTTCTTGGTGAGTTCCGCGCCAAGGGCCTAACCTTGGGCCAGCTGGAAAAGCTGATCACCGAAAAGCTCAAAGACGGCTATTACATCGACCCAAGGGTCAGTGTCACCATGATGGAGTATCGGAAGTTCTTCGTCTCTGGCGAGGTCAAGGAACCGGGTGGCTTTGCCTTTGAACCGGGACTGACTCTGGAAAAAGCTGTAGCCCTGGCAGGTGGCTTTACCCAGCGAGCCTCCAAAAAGGGAATCACCGTCACCCGTGAGGAAAACGGCAAAGCGGTGGAACGAACGCTGTCATTAAACGACTCGGTTCTACCTGGCGACATAATCACCGTCAGCGAGAGTTTCTTTTAATTTTTTATTGCCACGAAGACACGGTTTTTTTTCTTTTAAAAAAGAATCTTTTCCTCCATGCCTTCGTGGCGAAAATCTTGTACCCCCTGCCCCTCAAAAATTAAACAGCAATGAATACAGAAACCAGACAGGCATCATCGCCACCCGCAGCCCCCCCTAAAACAAGGCTGCCCCGGGACGAAGAGATCATAGACCTTCGCCAAATCTTTCATGTGCTCAACAGACACCGCTGGGCCATTATCGGTTTTACCGCAGCGATCACCCTGATGGCCATTCTTTTGGTGTTCTCCATGACACCCATCTACGAGGCCACCGCCACCCTGCAAATCGAGCAGGAGCAGGCCAAAGTTCTCTCTATTGAAGAGGTCTATGGCATTGATGGTGGTAACGACAGCTACCTCAACACCCAGTTTGAGGTATTGAAATCCCGTGCTGTACTGGAAAAGGTTGTCAACAAACTTGATCTGCTGAACAACCCGGAGTACAACGGCAGTCTGAAAGAAGCCCCCTGGTACGCAGCCATGCTGGACTGGCGCAGCTGGTTCGGCCTGAAGGAACCGCAAGTGCCGGATGATCCAAACATAATCATGCGCGATACCATCAATACGCTGGCGGCCAGCATTTCTATTGAGCCGGTGCGCAAAACCCAGATCGTAAAAATCCACGCCCAATCGGAAAGCCCGCAGCTGGCGGCAAAAATCGCCAACGCCGTTGCCAACGCCTATATCGAATCTTACATGGAATCGAAACTGGCCCTGACGCTGAACGCCACCGACTGGATGCAGGGCAGGATGGGTGAACTCTCCGAAAAGCTAAAAGTGGCAGAAGAAGAGCTGCAGAATTATCGGGAACAGGAAAACCTGATCGAACTTGAGGGAGTGCTAAGCGCCTCCAGCGATGAGCTGAAAGCCCTGACCAACGCCCTGGTACAGGTGCGCAGCAAACTGGCAGTTTCTGAAAATATCTACAAGCAGATCCGTTCGGGCGCAATGCGCAAAGGTGATAGTCAGTCCTTGCAAGCGGTTCTTGAACACCCGCTGATTCAGGATCTGAAACAGGAAGAGTCCAAACTGGAGCGGCAGGTTACAGAACTCTCTCGCCGCTACGGTCCGAAGCATCCGCAAATGATCTCGGCAAAGTCAGAGCTTGATAGTATCCGTCAAAACATGAATCTGCAGATTAGCAACATCGTCGAAGGGGTGGAGCGGGAATACGAAATCGATAGCGCCAATGAGCGAAGCCTCTCTGGCGCTGTAGAAGAGCTGAAACAGCGGATCCAGGTAACCAACCGCAAGGAGTTTCGCCTGAATGCTTTGGAGCGGGAAGTACAGACCAATAAAGACCTGTACGATGCCTTCTTTAAAAGGATTCAGGAGACATCAGCAACAAGCGACCTGCAAACTGCCAACGCACGGATAGTGGATAAAGCCTTTACTCCGAATGCACCGGTCAAGCCGAAGAAAAAGTTGATTGTTGCCGTGGCCATACTGATGGGCTTGTTGATCTCCTGTGGAATCGCCTTCCTGCTGGAGATGCTCAACAATACCATTCGCACCACCCGGGACGTGGAAGAGAAACTCAATCTGCCAGTGCTTGGAGTACTACCCAAACTTACTGAAAAGACCGTACTGAGCCGTGTGTTCAACCTGTTTACCGATAAAAAGCAGGCTGCTTTTGGCGAGGCAGTGCGAACCATCCGCACCAGCGTCAACCTGACCGCCATGGACCAGCAGCACCGGCTGTTTGCCGTCACCTCCACAGTACCCGGTGAGGGCAAATCCACGGTAGCCTCGAACCTGGCACTCTCTTTGGGACAACTGGGCAAAACCCTGCTGGTCGACTGCGACCTGCGCCGCCCGGTAGTGGGTAAAAATTTCAATATCAAAGGCGGCTCGGTGGGCTTGGCGAACTTATTGGCTGGCACGACAACTATCAGCGAGGCAATACACAAGCTGGAAGGTTTTGATGCCATCCCTTGCGGCATGGTACCGCCTAATCCCCAGGAGCTGCTCTGCTCGGAACAATTCCCCACCGTGTTGAAAACACTGCGGGAGCAATACGACTACGTGGTGCTCGACTCCCCACCGGTGCAGAACGTCAGTGATGTTCTGATGGTCTCCCGCCATTGTGACGGCTTGGTCTACGTGGTTGAAGCTGGCCGAATGCAAGCAAATACGGTGATTGCCGCCGTAGGCCGACTACTACAGGCCAAATCGCTGGTAACCGGAGCAGTGCTGAACAAGATCGACCCCAAAGCCAAAGACACCTATGGCTATAACCAGGGGTATTACGATTCCACTGGTTACTACTCCAGGACCTCCTGAGACTAGACGGCTACTGATCAGTACCTGATAAAAGTAAAAGACTAATGCCGTTAGGTGCTGACACCTTTTCAGCCGTCATTCCCACGAAGGAGGTTGTCGCAAAAGGTCGAGTCACTGTGCTGTCATTCCGTACAGGGATTGTTCGGAACCGTTTTGTGACACCCGCCTTTGCAGGAATGACGGTGGTTGTATGGGTTTGACCGCTTCCCTGCACTAATGCTTTTACGGGCAGCGGGTAGCCCTCTTCTTTTTGAAACTGAATACTGTTACTCAGATATAATATTTTCTTTTAATAATTAAAAAGCGCATAAATCACTACTCCTATTTTAAAAAAAACTATGCAAAAAATAAGGTGGCAATACCTTCACATAGACAGATAACTGCGGAAAACACGGTAAATAAAGGTGTTTATTCGGATAGAATGTCGGATCGACACAACTTGCATTATAATTTCATCGTCGTAGAATACCCCGCCTCTACCTACAGGCCAGACATTGGCCAGGTCTTATATGTCTGCCCCCGCTGCAATAGGTCATAGCCATTGGTTTAATGACCGATGAGGCTTTTGTGTTTAGTGCAATTCGATTTTCAGTAGCAGCCCAACAAAGCCGAAGGCATAGCAGCAAAACTACAGCCTCAATCCTGGTCTTTTCGATACGAGCCTGAATCGATGGGCGGTAGCGTGGGGGATAGGTGTCTGTCAGCTTTGCCCCAGTAAAAACTGCACACTTAACCACTTGCCTTGCTCACGGACTCTACGGCTAAGGATCCCAATGGCGGTCAACAATGAGCATCTTTTCATTAATTTTCTTAACCACAAAAGGTCAGGTAACTATACCCACCGCACTGCAGGAGTAGTTTTTTTATAACCCGGAGACAAGGTTCTCTTTGAAGCCGTTGATGGAAACCTGGTCATAAAACCTCTGAAAAGAAGCCTTGAGCCACTAAGGTTACGACAGGCAGCGAAATCTGTGCAATACGGCAGACGGGTTAAAGGGCTGAACCATGACACCAGTGATCTGGATTTAGTGGTTCACTTTACGCCAGGGCAAGACCGGAACATTGATTACGAGCAACTGTCTGTATTTATTGAACAGCTGAGCAACTCCGATATTCCAATCTTTGTTTATGTATTAGTACATCATTTCAATGAGATTGACAGGTTGTCGTTATCATAAGCCTCTGCACTCCGTTCGTCCTGAGTGCTGAGCTTGTCGAAGTATCGAAGGGTGCAAACTCCGGACCATGATAGATCGTGCCAAACACCCTTCGACTCAGCTCAGGGTGAACGGGGATGGTGCGCGTCAAACTCATTGAGACCATGTATTAGCTTGGCATAGTGTTCCAGATCATTTACGCGCCAATATTCGGTCACATTATCAGGTACTCTGGAAAAAGCAGTCGCAGCATGAACAAGCGGTATTGAATGATCGACTTCGAGCAGTTCAAGCAGGGTGCGGGGTTTCATTATGCATGATGAAAGGCCTACCCCAGGTTTTTCGCGTTTTTCTTCACCGCGGTTTTATACGGGCTAAACAAAAGCCGCAGTAGTAAAAAACTCAGTGTCTTTGTGCACCTCCGTGACAAAACAATCTTCCTCGTTTGGTTTGACTTCAATGATTAAAATTGCAATAGCCGGAACCGGCTATGTCGGTTTATCCAATGCTATGCTGTTGGCACAGCACAATGAAGTGATCGCCCTCGACATTATCCCTGAGAAAGTGGATATGCTAAACGATCGACTCTCACCCATTGCGGATGATGATATTGAACGTTTTCTGAAAAATGATAAGCTCCACTTTCGGGCTACCCTGGATAAACAGCACGCTTTTGAAAATGCTCATTATGTTATTATCGCAACCCCAACGGACTACGACCCGAAAACCAACTACTTCAATACCAACAGTGTTGAATCGGTAGTGCGTGATGTAATGGCCATCAACCCGAATGCCGTCATGATTATTAAATCTACGGTACCGGTAGGGTTCACCAGACAATTAAGAGAAGATACAGGTAGCAAGAATATTCTTTTTTCTCCGGAATTCCTGCGAGAAGGTAAGGCGCTGCACGATAACCTCTACCCTTCCCGCATCATCATCGGAGAACAATCCGAGAGAGCAAAAAAGATAGCAGACCTGTTTGTTCAGGGCGCAGAGCAAAAAGATCCTCCGGTTCTTTTCACTGACAGCACTGAAGCCGAAGCAGTGAAATTGTTCTCTAACACCTACCTGGCCTTAAGGGTTTCCTACTTTAACGAACTGGACACCTACTGTGAAACTCATGGTATCGACCCACGGCAAATCATCGAAGGCGTTGGGATGGATCCACGTATCGGCAGCCACTACAACAACCCAAGCTTTGGTTATGGTGGCTACTGCCTGCCAAAAGATACCAAACAGTTGCTGGCCAACTATCAGGATGTGCCCAACAACCTGATCAGAGCCATTGTCGACTCCAACACCACTCGAAAAGATTTTATTGCTGAATCGATTCTACGGCGTAATCCTGAAGTGGTTGGTGTGTATAGGCTGGTGATGAAATCCGGCTCTGATAACTTTCGGGCATCAGCCATTCAGGGTGTGATGAAACGGATAAAAGCTAAAGGGGTTAAAGTTGTCGTTTATGAACCGGTGCTCACTGTGGATGATTTTTTTCATTCACAAGTGATTAATGATTTCGAAACATTCAAAAAGATTAGTGATGTAATTATTGCAAACCGCAAAGAGCCTGAGTTAGAGAGTGTTGCTGGCAAAGTCTATACCCGTGATTTGTTTGGGGTGGATTCATAAAGAATTCAAGAAATAACGCAAATCCAGAATTTTACTTATAAACAGCAGTGAACACATACAATAAAAAAACCTGGTTTTCTATAAATAACTGAACAGCTGTTGTGTGGCAGACACAGGGTTTCTTTCATAAATGATTAAAAAAAATACAGTTATATACCTGATTATATTTACAAATATTCTACTACTACTGCTTGGTAACGGCCTATTCAAAAGACCCATAATGTTTCTCTCATTAATAGCCTTAGTATTACTTACCATACGCTCAATTCCAGAGTGGACAAGGTTGATATTTAAAGCATGGCCAATTCTGATTTTGATGACATACGCTTTAATTTCATCATCATGGTCGATATGGTCAGGTGTATCAATATATGAAACAATCTGGCAATACATCCTATTAGTGTATGCCTGTGTATTGGTGACATCTGCTAGCAGAATAGATATAGAAAAGATTACTAAACAGCTGATAGTTGTATGGTTATTCATTGTTGGAGCTTCTATTCTTGTGTTTGACTATGCTGCTGGTAGACTTGTTGAAATCAAAGGGCTGTACCCTAATAAAAACACTTTAGGAATAATCAGTGCATTTGTTTTTTTAGTTGGGTTTGCGGCTCTCGAAAAATCCAAAATAACAAAAATAATATTATTCAGCATTGCATTTATTTTAATATCATCGTTATCTAAAACCAGCATGGCACTGGTTTGTTTTATTTTAATTACATCTGGATTGATGAATATAACATCAATGATAATGACTAAAAACATAACTGCTATTGTGTTTGGAGTTATAGGATCCTGTGTTTTTTCAGTATTAGTTTGGGTGCTTTTTAATCAGGAACAAACTCTCAACTTTATCTTTAACAACTTACCGGATGAAGCTCTAACAGGTAGGGGGCGATTGTGGATCGTAATGCTAGAGCATGTTTACGAAAGAACATTCCTTGGACTTGGTTATGGTTCGGTATGGGGGCTTGGTGATTATTCAGAAATACAATTCACTGAATTGGTAACAACATCACCTTTATGGGTTGAAAATCTGGCCACTTCGGACAGTGGCTATGTTGATATTATTTTGTCACTGGGTTTTGTTGGTCTTTTTATACTTATACTCATCATTGGTTGGTATTACTGGAACCTACAAAAGCTATTTTCAACAGATGCAAATAATAGATTGGTTCTTGCACTGTATTCCTGCGGAACACTATTTGTTTTACACAACATAACAGAAACAACCGTACTGCTTGCAAATAATTTACTATGGCTTAGTTTTATCATCTGCCAGATCGTTATGATTAAGGAAAGTAAACCATTACTTGATAAAGATGTGAATTATGATTAAAAGACTACTTTGGTATGCAGCGGACAACCTGAGTGGGCTTTTGTTCGGATTATTAAGTGTAATTGTTATTGCTCGCCAGTATGGGGTGGAAAACACCGGTTACCTGGCCTACGTTCAGGCGGTGGCAAGTATGTTTAGCTTTTTCTACGTATTGGGGCTAGACAATGTAATTATGCATGCATTTTCCAATGAAAAAAAGAAATCTGAAATTGTAAGTGCCGTTCTCTTTCTTAGAACCTGTGGCAGCTTAATATTCATACTGGCAGTTATTCTCTGGGCAAATTTTTTCAGCAATATTCCCAAGGAGATAATATTCTATCTTAGTATTGCTGTATGCAGCTTCCTTATTTTGGGTAAATCATCTATTTTCAGATTGTATTTTCAGGCTAAAGGACAGCCAAAAATATTATCGTTAGCAACGTTTATATCTAGAATCATTGCTTCTATCTATATCGCGTATGCTATTTTCTGCCAGATTGAATACATAGCTGCTGTACAATATTTCCTGGTGGCGGCACTTGTTAATTATGGAATTATTGCCTTTTACTATTTTCGGAGCAGCACCCTCTCTTTTAGTATAAAAAATGCTCTTAAAAAAAGTGGAGAACTGTTAACCCAGAGCCGTTATATTTTACTTTCATCAATGATATTCCCTATCTTTATGTATATTGATGTTCTGGTTATTGAGCATTTTCTCAGTGAGTATGATCTGGGTATCTATGCAGCGGCGAGCAAGCTTGTTGCGCAAGCAATATTTCTTGGACATATCATCGTTCTGTCTTTTTATAAGGAGATTCATGATGAAGTCGTCAGTGTTGGCCTGAGTGGGAAAAAGCTCAGGATTGCCTATGTTTTAATTATTTCCCTTGCACTAACGGGTTGTATTCTTACCATCTTTATTAGTAAACCGCTCATTCAACTATTGTTCGGTGATCAATTCTCAGATTCTGCACCTATCCTAAATATAATGGTCTGGAAATTATTATTTATTTATCTTGCCGCTTTAAACTCAAGAATATTAGTTATTAAAGGATGGACACATATTGAATTAATTAAGTCCATCATTGCTGCAGTCCTGAGTGTAATAATGGCTTTCACGTTGATACCGAGGTATGGAACATCTGGAGCAGCCATGGCCTCTGTGAGTAGTTTTATGGTTGCAGACTTAGCCCTCTACGTAATATTTAAGGAAACAAGACCCTTGTTCTTTTTGTTTTTCAAATCGTTATACAGTATGGCATGGCAACCACTGAAAACTGGGCAAGATGTAATAACAACACTTCGGAGTTAAAGTGGATTTATCAATAGTTATACCTGCATACAATGCTGAAAAGTATTTGACTGCAACATTAAACTCAATAATTGATTCGGGAGAAACAAGTGATAGCTTGTCTTATGAAATTATTGTGATTAATGATGGTTCTAGTGACACAACTGAAGAAACTGTTACCCAAAAATTTTCTAATGAAATTAAATCAGGTCTATTAAAGTATCACAGCCAAAAAAATCAAGGAGTAAGTGCTGCAAGAAATCATGGTATCAAAATAGCAACTGGACGCTATATTACATTTGTTGATGCTGATGACCTGGTTACTAAAGAATATCTTTCAGCAATATCTTCACTGCTAAATAATAAAGGTATTGATATATTTGAGTTTGGGTATTTCCGCTTCAAAGATGATACCGATAATAAATATGAAAATAGTTATGTTTCAGTTAGCTTTGGAGAGAAAAAACAAGAACCAGCATTTGAAGAGTGTCTTATTCGATTTAAGTGGTTCAGCTGTTGCCGTATGATAAAAGCTGAGTTAGCAAAATCAATACAGTTCCCTGTCGGGGTAAAGCTTCTTGAAGACTGTATTTTTCTTGTTAATGCTTACAAAAAAGCAAAAACTGTCTATTCTTCTAAATCTGTCATTTATGCTTATCGGGATGAGCAGAATAGTGCAGTTAATAATGCACGAATTGAACAGTGTTACCCTGCAATTGAGTTTTTAAGGCAAATTAGCCTACCTAAAAGATTGAAGTGCTATTTAGATATACATATATTTTATTTATTGCACAGTTCTGCAAAAAAGAGTTTTAAATTTTCAGAGTATCTAAAACTCCAAATTAAAAGTAATAAGTTAAGCGCTATCAAATTGGTTTTTTCTAAAAAAATAGACCGTCATGTTATCTTGACCAGCCTTTTCCCACTCATGAAATTTATTGTTTATAAGATACGGAAAAGATAATTAGTGCTTACCAATGAGTTATGAGATTTTACAGAGAAGTTTAATTTAATGAAAATACTATTTCGTATCTCTTATATGGGCTTTGGTGGTGCAGAGCAAGTATTTCTGTCGTTAGCTAGAGAGTTTAGAAATTCACATGATGTCATATTTGTTACCGATAAAAACTATGGCACTACTTATGACACATTAAAGGAAGAGAATATTCCTGTTATCAGCCTTGATTGTAGGCGCACTTATCTAAGTATTATTTCTTTTGCTCGTTTTATCGATTCGTTAAAGCCTGATGTTATTCTTTCAGCTTATCCTGACACCAATGGCGCCTGTATTTTATCGAGTAAACTGGCAAAACATAAATGCAAGATTGTATTAAGTGAACATGCATCAGTCATTGAACATTTTAAACACAAGCCACTTTTTCAAAGAATTAAAGTAAGACTTATTATAAAACACCTCTATAAATATGCAGACAAAATTGTAGCAGTATCTAAAGGGGTTTCTGATGAGGTTGCTGACATTTTAAAGATTGCAGATAAATGCACTTTTATTTACAATCCTGTTCGCTTCTTGCCGTCAAAGTGCAGTTATGACTTCCAAAAAGATAATGGTTTAGTCATAGCAGCAGGCCGTATTACCCCCCAAAAAAATTTTATGATGTTGCTTGAGGCTGCAACGATAATCAAGAAAAGTGACTCTCATTTAAAATTTAAGATCATTGGTGGTATTGGTGATCAACAGGAGTATTTGGCACTGCAAGATTATGTTACTAAAAACGAACTTAATGAGACTGTAGAATTTGTTGGCTTCTGTGCTGATATAGAAAATTATTACAGAAAAGCAGAACTTTTTGTTCTGTGCTCTGCTTGGGAAGGTTTTGGTAATGTAATTGTCGAAGCTCTCTCATTCGGGCTTCCTGTTGTCGCTACTGACTGCAAAAGTGGCCCTTCGGAAATACTTGAAAATGGCCGTTATGGTCGTTTAGTTCCTGTTGGTGACAGTTTAGCTCTAGCAGAAAGTATTCAGGCCGAAATAGCGAATCCATCATCATCAATTGATGAACGTTATGATAGAGCTACGAATTTTTCAGAGAAAAACATTTCAAATCAATACATAAAACTGTTTCAATCCTTGCGAGAGAATTGAATTTTGAAAAAGCTTATTTCTTACATTTCCTCAGATATTTACAGGTGGTATGGCCACTCTAGCTTTAAATTTTTCCTGTTGGCATTGTTAAAGAAAAGAGGTTTTAAGTTTGTTTTTTTTATGAGGCTTGCAAATTTTTTTGATAGCATTTTTTTTGCAAGATTCTTTTTCATCATAATTTACAAAGTGATGAAAATTATCTATTCCAGCGATATTGATTTCAGATGTAGGGTTGGTTATGGTTTCAAACTACATCATGTAATCGGAACGGCATGGGGTCCTAATGTAGAAATTGGTAATAATGTAACGATTACGCACAATGTTACATTAGGTCAAAAGAATGGCGTAATGCCAACAATTGGTAGTAATGTCTACATTGGTCCTAATGCTTGTATTGTTGGTGTAAATATTGGAGATAATTGTGTCATTGCTCCAGGCTCTATTGTTATAAAGGATGTTCCTAAAAATGCTGTTGTTGCAGGAAATCCAGCAAAAATTATTTCTTACAAAGGGTCGAAAGATCTAATTGATTTTCCTTTTAAGACTGGAGCAAAATAGTTGAAAATAATTGTATTAGGCACAGGGGATAAAGGAGGGATAGACTCCGTTATCAATAATATCGAAAGCAATCTAACTAATGAGTTTGATTTTAAACGCTACAGAACACATTTAGGTAAAAACAAAATACAAGATGTTGCATTAGCTTTAAACGGCTTAATTATCGTTTTATACTATTCAATCTTTACTAGAAACACTATCTTTCATTTCCATATGTCTTACCGTGGTAGCTTTTGGCGGAAGTATATTTATTACCGGGTTGCAAATTTTTTTAATAAACGAGTCATTGTTCATCTACACGGATCTGAATTCAAATCTTTTTATGAGGTGCAGAGCTCTGCAGTTCAACGAAGAATTGTTGAGCTTATTCATGGTGCCGATCCGTTTGTTGTCTTGTCTGAAAACTGGTATCAATATATCAAAAAAATTGTGGGGAAGGATTATAGTAATATTCGTATTATCCCCAATTTTGCCGTCATTGCACCTGTTCCTAATAGGGAAAAGCAAGCTAATCATATTTTGTTTTTAGGGGCTTTGATCGAAAGAAAAGGTATTTTTGATCTTCTTGAATCCATGGCCACTTTACCCAATGTAACGCTACATGTAGGGGGAACTGGCAATAATCAACGATTTGAGAAGATGGTTAATGACCTGAAGTTGCATAGGCAGATTGTTTACCACGGTTGGGTGAACGCTGAACGAAAAGCTGAACTTTTTGCCCAGTGTCAGTTACTGATCTTGCCTTCATATAATGAAGGCTTGCCTGTCGTTATTCTTGAGGCAATGGCATCGAGTTTACCAGTAATTTCGACACCGGTTGGCGGTATTCCAGAGGTTATTATACCTGGAGAAACTGGCTATTTAGTTGAACCAGGGGATAAAGATGCTATCGTTAAGATTATTAAAAGTGCACTGGCAAACCCAAAACTTACGGATATAGCACAAAATGCCCGGGCACTTTATTTTCGATCTTACGATGCCAGTGCAGTATTGCCTGCACTGCGGGAGGTTTACCTACAAAAATGAAATTTGCTATCCAATTGCTCTTATTACTGGTGGTTAATCTTACCGCCTATGCCACAGTACCTGACCATGTACTAAAGAATCTACCAACAAAACAAGACTTTGGAAAAGTCATTAACTACAATCGCTCTATTAATGAAATATATTATGAAGTAGATACACATTCCTTTGGACTTACTGAGAATGGTGCACTTTTTCTTCTTGAGGAAGACAGTTCATATATTTATGGTGGCGAACGCTCTGAATCAGCCTTTTTTCCTTTTTACCAGGTAGGGGATACGGTTACTTATGATTTCACTTTCAAATTAAGAAAATCTCCCGCATTTTTCTCGGGTTGGTCCGATGAGTGGGTTTTGTTTGCTCAGTGGCACGATCAACCAGACCCGTCAAAAGGTGAAACCTGGGCAACTTTTTCAAAGAATTCTCCCCCACTTTCCTATCAACTATTTTTTGATGACGGATTGAAGGTAGGTATTATTTCCAGAAACCATCAATTTTCATTTCCAGTCGAGCTTGATATGCCCGTTACCTGCTCAACCACTGTGACATGGCAATATCCTGACAATGGCAATGTACAAGGATTCTGCACCCAGGGGGACAATACGTATCCCTTTGGTTTTAATGATGTGGTGATGCTCAATGATTATTATCACTATTTTAAATTTGGTCTCTATCGTAAAAAATCTATTAATGATTTTATGTCAATTGAATTAAATGAACTTAGTATTTATTAGGAAATAGCTTTGTCAGATAAAAAAATTCTTATGGTGGCCTCCCCAGGGGGTCATTTTGTGCAATTGAGCCTGATTACAGAAGCTCTTTCCACCTACTGTAACAATTTTATTATCGTCGGAATTTATGAGAGGAAGCCTACCTTTATTAAGGGCGATACCTACTTCCAAGTATCTGATTTTAACCGTGATAATCCCACAGTACTTTTTAAATCCATTAGACAGGCTTGGCTTCTATTAAGAGAGCATAAGCCTGATCTTGTAATCACCACGGGTGCGGCTCCCGGTTTTGTTTTCACTGCAATCTCGAAACTACTCGGCATAAAGGCCGTTTGGGTCGATAGCATTGCAAATTCCAGAAAACTTTCCCTATCTGGTAGGTTTGCCAAAATGCTTGGTGTACATGTGCTAACACAATGGCAAAATGTGGCCAGGGATTTTAGTGTGCTGTATAAGGGAAGAGTGATATGATTTTTTTAACAGTTGGGACTCAATTACCGTTTGATCGTCTAGTTACCCTTGTTGATAAATTTGCAGAATCATCGGATGAAACCATTATCGGCCAGATAGGTAATGGCCTTTATAGGCCAACTGCCATCGAGCATAAGCCTTTTTTTGCACCTGATGAAATGGATCATTGGTTTGTTCAGGCTGATGTTGTCGTTTCCCACGCTGGCATGGGTTCCATTATCAATTGCCTTAAATTGAAAAAACCGATTATCATTTTTCCCAGATTATCCAAGCTAGGTGAACATCGCAATGATCATCAAATTGATACACTCAATTCATTTACCAATGTCAAAGGGGTTCATGTAGCCAGGGATGAAGCTGAACTCCTCAAGCTTTTAGAAAATTACAGAACACTTAACAAACCTGTTGGTCTTAAGAATCCTAAAATTAATGAAATGGCTAAATATCTCATTTCTCTTGCTTGATTTCCAGATACCAGCTTAAGTTGCACCTGAATCCGCGAGATCACAACCAAAAAATCAGCCTGAAAAGCTCTCACCCTGAGGCCTTTCATGTAAAATCCTCTGATCCTGATTTTCACCTACCCCCCCTGTGCCAACATAGTTGTCGCCTCTCCTGAATTTAAAAACCTGAATAGAGGGTGGCCAGTGAATGATCAATGGCACATTATTCAGAAGAGTTCAAAAAGTCCATCATTCAGAAGATGATGCCACCCAATAATGTGCCAGTTTCTCAGCTGGTACATGATTTGGTATCTTTAGTGTGACCCTGTACACTTGGCGAGAGAAAGCTTTATCTCAAGGAATACCTGTGCCAGGCAACGGAAAAAACCAGTTCAGTGGACACCTGAAGTGCATGGACAGTTTTACTATCTGTATCTGGTGATAGACATATACAGCCGTATGATTGTGGCTTGGGAAATCCATGAGAATTAGTCTGCCGAACATGTTTCACAAATGATTACCAAGGCCTGTATTCGCCACGGCATAGCCGCTGTTGAGAGACCGCTGGTCCTGCATTCAGACAATGGCAGTGCCATGAAAGGGGGTACCATGCTGTCGACTCTGCAACAGTTGGGCGTGGTCAGCTCATTCAGCCAACCAAGGGTAAGTGATGATAACTCGTTTGCTTAAGCCATCGTCAGAAATACGGTCCCGGTTACTCATCCAAGCCATTTGCAGATGTTGAAGCTGCTCGAAACTGAGTTCATGGCTTTGCGCAGTGGTACAACGAAGATCACCGGCACAGCGGACTTAAATTCCTCATGCCGAAACGGCACCAAGGTGAAACCAAAGCGCTTATGGAACCGGAAAAGGGTGTATCAATTGGCCAAGCAGCACCATCCGGAGTACGGAAAAAGGGCAACCTGTAACTGGGTCTTGGAAGATGAAGTCTGGCTGATAACCCAAACCGATCAGTCGCCGAGCAGCTAAGTCAGGCTGTGTGAGTTGAGGTGACAACTAACAACTATGTTGACAAACACCGTCACCCCCTGTAACCTCACGACAGCTCTAGTCTACAGATTTTTTTCCCGCGCATATGATGGCAGTATATGAGCAAAAGAATAAGACACTTTATACATTCACATCTGAGATTCTTTATCTTATCACTGCTTACCAAATTTTACATACTATGGCATCGCATGAATATTCACCCATCTGTAAGAATGTCTCTTAAGGTGAAGCTTGATAAGACTAATCCACAAGGTATTTATATCGACGAAGGTAGTTATGTTGCATTTGGTGCAGTTATTTTAACTCATGACATGTGCAGAGAACTTCACAAGGATGTATACATTGGTAAGAATTGCTTTATTGGTGCGAATGCAATTATCTTGCCCGGTGTTCGGGTCGGGGACCACTGTGTCGTTGCGGCAGGGTCAGTTGTAACAAGAGATGTTCCCAGCCATTCAATTGTAGCTGGCAATCCGGCCAAAATCATCAAAAGTGATATTAATACGGGTTCTTTTGGAATCTTGCGTTGACTAAAACTTTATTTACAACCTAAGTCCTGAATCTGCAAGATCACAACCAGAAAATCAGCCTGAAAAGCTAACACTCCAAGGCTTTTCATGCGAATTCTTCTGATCCTGATTTTCACCTTCTGAGTGCTTTTTTGTGAAATTCAAAATCGAGCAGTCAAATACCGAGTTTTATGCCCCCGTTGCCGGGCTCTATTTCGTTAGCCATGCTATCAACAAGTAAACCACATTAGGGAAAACCTGCAAAAGGTTAAGAAATGGCGTGGTGTTGACAATTACCGACATGATGACTGGTTCAGGCGCTCAATAGCCATAAAGAAGATGCCATCGGCCAGTTGATTGAGTCAACGCTATGACGAGGATGCCCCTCGGCTGATTCCTTTCCAAGCTCAACCCAAGGACACAGTATACGGGGCAAGGCTGGCTAACCAAGTCTGAAGAAGAGCAGACGCAATAGAATGAATTCCATCCTGTCAAACACTATGCGACGCTTTCCATCATTCATGAAAAAGTGGATGAAAATCAGCGCATGATTCTCCGTTTCATAAACAAACAACGGACTCTATTGGCCAGATGTTCCTTACTCCAGATTATGAGCTGAAGGGTTGGTGGGTGACACTGGATGAAGCAGACTACAGTGATGATCAAGTGATAGCACTTTATGGGGATCACGGAACCAGCAAACAGTTTCACAGCGAATTCAAAACTGATCTGGATCTGGAGCATTTACCTTCCGGTAAGTTCGATACGAACGACATGGTGATGTGTCTCGCAGTACTGGTTATAACATTCTGCGCTATGTGGGGCAAAGCTGCTTGATTGGGCCAGACGCTCCAATACGGCATTCCGCAAAGAGACATCATCTAAAAACCGTGATTCAAGAACTTATTTTCATGGCTGTCCGTTTCCTCAAAAAAGGTCGTCAGAACTGGTTGCGTTTCGGTCGTCACTGCCCGGGCTTTAAATCATTCCATCAGCTATTGTCCAGCCACGCGCTCTGTTAATCGGCTCCGCTTTCAGCGCGTTATTTCCGAAAATTGCCATGCTGATTTGTAGGTCGCTGGGTTCAGGGAGCCTAGGTGCCCAAAACATTGTTTTTTTAGATCTGACTTGAGCTGGAAGTTGATTATACTAACACAATAAATTCAAATCGGATTAACTTGGTCACTTGGAATCAAGAGATTGACTTGGTTGTTCGTCATGAAAATCAAGATCTCACAGATTCAGCTCTGAATAATCTTCCGTAAAACTCATTCTATCTTGGCTCATTTGCAGCCGTTTTGGGAGCAGGGCGGACCATATATGCCCCCAGCTTTACAGTCTTTAGAAGCAAACATATTTAACATTTCTCTTTTTGATCTTATTGAAATGCAAAGAAATATCACGCTTGATTC
>JAQFVO010000845.1 GCA_027942505.1 Endozoicomonas sp.
CTCGCGCACACGCCGAAGCAGGCAAGACAAGAGTAAGGATTAATCCTGAGGTGGAGAACTATCGTCTGCTCGCTGGCGTCTCTACCCACGGTGCACTGTTTCTTGATCATGCCCTTAACTACAGCCTCTCCATACCGTTAAAAACACGGGGCATCGCTAAGATAGTGATTGATGAACAACACGATACAATGCTACGTAATTATTTCAGGACAATTCCTGAGTAGCTGCATCGTCTTTTGCCAGATGACGTCTGGCCAATGATTATGCCGCCGACTGTAGGAAGTTGCTGTCACATCGAACTTTTCAAGTAGTAACTGGTCGAAGCAGGCACTTTTCAAAGCGATTTATCTTTTATCTGAGGTTGGGTCTGTTCTTCATAGCTTGCAGGGCCACCAGATTTGAGGCAATTGGACGGTATGTTGTCAGCGAGTTCCGTACCCAATCAATCGGGGCTGTTACGACCCTGGCAGGTGGCCTCCATACCCGGCACTGAAGAGCACCGCCGGTCTGACTTTGTTGAACTGCCGCCGGTGTTTGATTTTCATGAGTTGCGCGCCCATGAAGATTTCAGCGTTATTCAGACGCAGTTTTTGAGCGAAGTACGCGAACTTAAGCAGTTGGCCCGGGCTTACGTTAGCCATAGGTATGACGATGCCATAGACATATTCCTGGACAAACTTGAAACACCGACTGATGATCTGTTTGCCAGCTTGCTACCCCTTTATCGCGAAACCCGTTTTCAGATTCATCGGCTGGTTGGGCAGCTGAAAGGGCAGCAGCAAGGACGCGCCGGCGAGCGCAGCCAGCAAGATGCCAGTGTCAACAGCCTTATCGCCTCAGTACTGCATGACTGTCTTGACGGTATAGACCTGTGTCCGGCAGGCATTCACAGTCGTTTTGCCCGCCGGTTTCTCGACCTTGAAGCCATCATGAATGGTGGGTTGACTGGCAGACTCTACAAGCAGAGAAAAGACGTATTTTGTGAGTTTATTCAGGCCTTTTTGTGGCAAAACCAGCGCGAGGGCAACATTAACTTTGCTGAAGGCATGGAGGTGCACTGGTTCAATGCCCTGTACAATCTTTACTGTGACAACCTGGCCCTGACGCCTGTTGATGACCCGCGGGCAACGACCAATTTGCCCGATGAGCTGCTGTCTCACTTTTTGCAAAGTGCACCAGTGTTGGTCAGTGCCTGCGTTATTTTGCGTCGCATTGCGGACAACTGGTGTGAAAAGTTAATCTCGGCCCTGGCCAGTGTTGGTTGCTGCCACTGGTTAACCAGCAGGACGAGCAGCGATGAAAATACAGCCATTGGTATCGATGCCCTGATCAGCGAGGTATTCAATCCGATTAATACCCTGATGGGGACCACCACGGACAAGCCACTCAACCTTGCTGCTGTCGCCGACCTGTGCAGCGATGAAAGTTTTCACCTGAAACGGCACCGGGAAAAAATACTGGCCTGGCTTGCTGGCTATTTCTACCAGGGGCGCGTCACGGTATTTTCACAAATAGCGGTTCGCTCCAAAACCTACATAGGTAGCATCAATGAGCTTTTTTTCTGGGTGTTTGAGCATGACCGGTCCCTGCGCCCCGGTCAGCCGTGCTGTTTCACGCCTGACCAGCATGCCTCGTTGACGTTATTACACTTACGCACCATTGATTTCAGTTCCTGGCCTGCTAACACCAGCCATGCACTGCTCACTCAGGCCATGGACCAGACCGATGATCCGGGTGAGATTGCCGCGTTTTTCCTTGACCAGAGAGCAGGCAGTCAGCTGATAAGGTTGTCCCGGACGGTGCGCCAGGTTCTGTCAAATCAGCTTCTTGATAAGTTGCTGCGTCACACCAGTGCCTTCAAAGAGGTCTTGTTTCAGAAGGTGTGTGCCTGTGTTCTCTCCCACAGAAGGAGTGCCTCCAACTTCTCCCTTGGCTGGCTGTTTAACACGCCCCTGCTGGAGCCGGTTTTGACGAGGTTATTGCAGGGCGGCATCGATATCTACCGTGTGACGCGCAGCCTCAATACCTGGCATATCGCCGATTGGCCTCAGGACCGATTCAGGTTACTGCTGATGCCGGAAGATTGTCGGCGGCTGTTTAAACAGGCCCTTAAGCTGGGTCAGATCAAGACAGTTGCTAATTTACTCCTGACCGAACACTGTGACGAATTGGCTTTCTCACCCAGGAACCGCTCAGCGAATGCACACTTATCCGGCTCCCCCCGCTCGGAACTACTGAATCTATTTGCCCGTCACGGTGACCGGGCCGCTTTGAAATACCTCTTGTTCCTGGCGCAGCGAGATACCCTGACCAGGCCAGAGTCCTACCGGGCGCAGGCAGTCTTGATCAATCAGCGTGGTAAATATGACAGCACCCCCCTGTTAAGCGCTGCCAAGTATGGCCACGTTGAGTGTCTGCAAGAGTTAGTCAATATTCCGGGGGTTAAGATCAATATCCGCAACGAGGCAGGCTACACACCGTTGCACCTTGCTGTCGAATATGGCCGGTTGTCGTGCGTACATGCACTGTTGGAAACCGGGCAGGTTGATCTCAATGGGAAAACGCTCAGAGGCATGACACCACTGAATACCGCTACCGTTAAAGGTTACCTGGATATCGTCAGGATCTTGTTGTCGCAGACCGGTATCGATGTAAATATGCCTTGCCAGCGGCATGTCACGCCTTTGCAGCATGTCGCCCAGTGCGGCCGTCTGGATATACTCAGGCTCTTGCTGGCTATGCCGGAAATAGAGGTCAACGCCAGTAACATTTTTGGCTGGACGGCACTCAACAATGCTGCCACCGAAGGTCATTTGCACTGCGTTCAGGCACTTTTGCAAATGCCTGGCATCCTGGTTAATGAGCCCTGTAACGATGGCTGGGTACCGCTGCACGGTTCGGCTCACCACGGCCACATCGAGGTGGTCAGGGCCCTGTTGCAGGCACCTGGCATTGATGTCAATCTCAAGAACCATAAAGGTTGGACAGCTCTGAACAATGCCGCCAGTGAAGGCTCTGCCAGCTGTGTGCAAGTGTTGCTCGAAGCACCGGGGGTGGAGGTCAATGAGGCCAATATTTCTGGTTTTTCGCCACTCATTACCGCTGCTCAGCGGGGGGCTTCTGACTGTGTCAGACTGTTGCTGGAGGCACCCGGTATTGATGTTAACTATTTGTGTAACAACGGCATAACGGCTCTGTCTCATGCGGCCAGGTTTGGCCATCTGGGGATCGTCAGGCAAATCCTGGCGGCACCGAAGGTGCTGGTCAATCTCGCGGTAGACGGTGCTACTGCCCTGTTCCATGCGGCTTATTTTGGCCATGTGGATATTCTTCGGGAACTGTTGCAGGTGCCAGAAGTATGCGTCAACAGTCGGCGTATTCATGAGGGTGGTTTGACCCCTCTGATGGCAGCTGCCCAAAATGGGCATTTGCAGTGTGTCAGGGAGCTGACAGGTTTTAGCGGCGTTGATGTGAATCGGACCAATGATTTTGGCTGGACGGCGTTGAACGTCGCGGCCCGATTTGGCCAACGTCAGTGCGTCGGGCAGCTGATACAGACACCGGGGATTGAGATCAACAAGGCAAATAACTTTGGCCGGACGCCTTTACACCACGCTACCGGCAGTGGTCATTGGGAGTGTGTCCGGGCGCTGTCGCAAGCAGTGGGCATTAATGCCAACCAATTAACGACAGAAGGCCAGTTTGCCCTTGGTATCGCGGCCGGGGGAGGTTTTCTGCACTGCCTGCAGATGCTACTGGCGACGCCGGGCATTCGAGTTAACATGACCGGAGCAGATAATGCCAGCGCCCTGCACCTCGCTGTCAGTTCTGATCATCCGCACTGCGTCAGGGCATTATTGCAGGCCAGAGGTATTGATATTAACAAGCGCGACCGCTTCAAGCTGACGCCCCTGGATAGGGCAATGCAACTGCAGTTCAGAGAGTGTGCTGGCCTGTTACTGCAGGCCCAGGCGCAAATGGACAGAAAAAGACTGCTGAGTCGTGACCCCTCGCCACCAGCCAAGGCGGCACGACATGATCCCTGATGGTTGCCCGTCCTGTCCGATCGAACTTTGTTGAAAGTTACTTGTCCAAGGGCGGATTGCTCACCTCGGATAGCCTCCTGGCGCACCGTTTTTTTAATGGTGGAACAAAAGGAAAACTGTCTGTTAACAGCTGTGTTCCTCGCCGCGTCTTTGGTGTTTCAAGGTTTTTGTCTGGAGTCGTTTTATTGCAAATCTTCCCGATTAAAACTCACCCCATAAAACCAGGCTTTTTAGTCACAGGCAGCCCCCCCCCCGGCCCGATAAT
>JAQFVO010000910.1 GCA_027942505.1 Endozoicomonas sp.
ATTTTCGGGGACGTTTTTGGTGATATTTTTGGTGCAGGCGGCGGCCGCGGTCGCAGTTCTGTGCAGCGTGGCGCCGACCTCCGTTACCAGCTGGAGCTGAGCCTGGAAGAGGCAGTACGGGGTGTCAGCAAGAAGATTCGTATCCCGACCCTGGTCAGCTGCACCAATTGTGACGGCACCGGGGCGAAAAAAGGGACCCACCCGGTCAACTGTACCACCTGTGGCGGTATCGGTCAGGTACGTATGCAGCAGGGCTTTTTCTCAGTACAGCAGACCTGCCCGGACTGTCGCGGTACTGGCAAGATGATTAAAGACCCCTGTAACGTCTGCCACGGTGAAGGGCGGGTGCAGGAGTACAAGACACTGTCCGTAAAAATTCCACCTGGCGTTGATACCGGCGATCGCATCCGGCTGGCCGGTGAAGGCGAAGCCGGTGTTAATGGTGGTCCTCCCGGTGATCTTTATGTTCAGGTCGGTGTGGCTGATCACACGATCTTCCAGCGTGACGGCAAGAATCTGTACTGCGAAGTGCCGATTACCTTTGTTGATGCCGCGCTCGGTGGTGAACTCGAGGTGCCAACCCTCGAAGGCCGGGTCAAACTGAAGATTCCCACAGAGACTCAGACCGGCAAGTTGTTCCGTCTGCGCGGTAAGGGCGTGGTACCAGTCCGCGGTGGCGGTGCCGGAGACTTGATGTGTCGCGTTGTTGTGGAGACCCCGGTTAATCTGACCGAGCGCCAGAAAGAGTTACTCAAAGAGCTGGATGATACCTTTAGGAAAGAGGGTGCTGATAACCAGTCACCGAAGAAAAAGTCATTTTTTGATGGTGTGAAAAAGTTTTTTGATGATATGACCTCCTGAAAAATAGCCCTGAGCTGTCGTTTATTTTAGTGACGGAGGGGAAGATTGTTTTTTCTTTTCTCAGAGTGTCTGCATCGCTGCGCAATTACTTAGGGGGCGGGATTGGCAGAAAGTACCGGCCATTCGTCCTCCTCGCGAGGGAGGGTGTCGCCAAAAGCGTAAAAGCTTTGAACCACGAAGAGCACGAAGAAGAGCTTTTCTTTTCCTTAGTGGCCTTCGTGTTCTTCGTGGTTCAAGGCTTGTGTGTTTTTCTCCCGATGAACTGGCTGAGCCATCAGACTTGCGGCTTGCTGTTCCGAGCTGATGGGCCAGAGAGAACGAAGAACAGGCACTGGAAATTATCTCACCGGCCAGGCCAACCTGTGGCAACCAGCA
>JAQFVO010000930.1 GCA_027942505.1 Endozoicomonas sp.
CCATATTGGGGGAGCAACGGTACCTCGTCGGCAATGAGGAACGGACATTACATATCACCCATTACCCACAGTTGTCAGAAAAATTCTATTGTTATTTTTTCTGACGGTGAACCGTTTGACGACGAAGATTCCAACGGCCGTATCGGCGATATGATAAAGGGCCTTAGGGTTCCTCCGGATTTAGATTGGAATTGTTCTGGACAAGGTGGTTGTCTGGAAGAGTTGGCATGGTATCTTGCTAACGAGGATCAGAGCGACTGGTACGGAAAACAGACCATCAACACCTACACCATTGGCGGCTTTGGTGTGTACCCTGAATTTTTGGTCAACATGGCCCGCCATGGTGGTGGCAGATACTACGAAGCCAGTGAAGTCGAAAGGTTGGTCGAAGTGTTGAAAGATTCCCTGGCAAGGGTCAGAGCTGAGCCTGCATTTCTTGCCGCACCTGCTACATCAGTCAGTGCCAGCAATTCCCTCGAGCATGCAGAGGACGTTTATTACACCATGTTCAAGCCAGGGCGCGGAGCTGGCTGGACGGGCAATCTGAAGCGCTATCGTTTTGATCGAAACAATGAACTCATTGGTGTGAACGGCAAACCGGCCTTGGATATTGGTTCCGGTTTTTTCAGTGATATTACCCAGAGCTATTGGAGTTCGGAAATTGATGGCGATAAGGTGGAATCAGGCGGCATGGTGGAACATTTGAGTCAGGATCGTCCGGTGTTGACCAACATGTTAGGCGATTTAAAAACTCCCTTGAGGCAGGTTAGCAACCTGGTGAGGGAACACAACGATCTTATCTATAGCACCCCAAGCCTGCTCGGGGCCCGCGATGAGTCAGAAGCCCGGTCGATTTTGGCCTGGGCGCGGGGTGTTGATGTTGATGATGAAGACCGTGACGGGGACCACAGGGATGATCGGAAAAGCATTGGTGACCCTCTCCATACCCAGCCGCAGGTGGTCACTTATTTTAAAAACGGCGACGGCTCTAAGGTGGATAAAACAGTATTTTTCACCACTAATGATGGATTTCTACACTCTGTTAATGCGAATAATGGCATAACAGAGTTCTCTTTTATCCCAAAAGATTTGCTCGGCAATCTGAAACAGTACCGAGATGCCTACGACGCCAGGGGTGATGGGCCCAAAGTTTATGGCATGGACGGACCAATGACCGTCTGGCACCATGACGCTAACGGTGATGGTGATGTTTTGTCGTCCAGTAAAGGCAGGCGCGACTCCGGTGAACATGTCTATCTTTATCTGACCATGCGTCGTGGTGGCAGTAATATCTACGCTCTGGACGTGACAGACCCTGGATTCCCAACACTCAAATGGATAATCAAAGGGAGTAAACAGGATAATTTCTCTCTATCCTGGACAAATGGTTTTGGGAATCTGGCGCTGACTTGGTCAGCACCGAAGCTGGTTCAGGTGAAATGGAATGGTAGGCTGCGCCATGTGCTGCTATTTGGCGGCGGGTATGACGAGCTGCTGGATGACGAAAATAACTTTCGCTCTTCATATTCCATCTACGGCGATAACGTGTACATGGTCGATGCCGAAAGCGGCCAGCTGTTATGGAGCGCTTCACGTTACTACAGTGCCGATCTGTATTTACATGATCTGAAATACGCCATACCGGCCGCTCTGACACCCGTGGATTTGGATGGTGATAGTGCCGTTGATGTGATTTTCGGGACCGATGTCGGCGGGCAGATATTTCGCATCGACATCAATCAAAATAACAGCGGGGCGTCCAACTTTGCTACTGGTGGCGTGATTGCCAAGCTGTCAGGAAATTCACTGGCAGACGCCCGACGCTTCTTTGAGCCGGTAACCGTCGCTTTTGGCAAGGAAAATCGCTATCTGAACATTGCCGTAGGCAGTGGCTTCCGACCCGGCCCGTTGAGTACCAGCGTGAATGACCGGATGTATGTGATTAAGGACCCTCATGTGACCAGCAAACCGTCTAATTATGGTTATGTGAATGGCAGGCCAATCACCGAAGCCGATTTGTACGATGCCACCAGCAACCTGGTGCAAGAGGGCAATTCTTCTCAGCGATCAACGGCCTTGTCCCGCCTGAACAGTGCCAGAGGCTGGTACATGAAGCTGGAAATAAGTGGTGAGAAAGTATTGAGCAAGGCGGTAATTCACAATGGCGCGTTGCTGTTTACCACTTTTATTCCAATGCTCGGTGGCCTGGGAAACTGTTTACCAGCGCCGGGAACAAATTACATGTACGCCGTGAATATTGATAATGGTGCGGCCATTTCTGATCTGAATCAGTGGCAATGGGTGAGTTTGGGCTCGGGTTTGGATAAAAGCGATCGTAGCAAGAGTATCAGAAATGCGGCCATAGCACCGTCTCCCACCATTATTTCCAGGATTGATGGGGGTGCCAGCGTCTGTGTGGGCAACCAGTGCCTCCACGATGTATTTGATCCAGTAACTAAAGTGCCCGTCCATCGCCGCTACTGGAGAGAGAACCGATGAGCCGCTTAAATAAAGGATTCACCCTGATCGAACTGATGATTTGCGTGGCGATTATCGGCATTCTGGCATCCATAGCCTATCCCAGTTATCAACAGTACGTCGTTGAGTCACGCCGCAGTGAAGGCATCGCCATGTTATTGCAGGTGATGCAGCAGCAGGAGCGTTATTATACCGAGGAAATGTCGTACACCACGGATCTGACCGATCTGGGTTTTTCTGTGGCCAATCCGACCTCACAAAACAGTAATTATGCCATCAGTGCTGCCCGGTGTGGTTCTGATTCCTTGAATCGCTGTGTGCAGTTGACGGCGGTTGCCCAGGGACCACAGGCTGCTGATGGCAATTTGACCCTGAACAGTCGCGGCGTCAGGACGCCCGCAGCATTCTGGCAGTAAGTAGCTGGCTACATCTAATTTTGCTTTCAGGTGCCGATATTTTCCTGAGGCAGCGAGGCAGGGAAGACCATGATATCGGTTGACAATGACACCATTCGTTTTTTAATCATTGACGCTTCTGAGCAAGCGGCAGAATCTTTGTTGAATCTTTTTCGTGAGTCCGGCTATTCCACACGGGCGACCCACGTCAGCTCTGAGGATGAGCTGG
This sequence comes from Endozoicomonas sp., assembly GCA_027942505.1. Taxonomy (GTDB): domain Bacteria; phylum Pseudomonadota; class Gammaproteobacteria; order Pseudomonadales; family Endozoicomonadaceae; genus Endozoicomonas. The sequence goes on from JAQFVO010000930.1 coordinate 3,103, forward strand.
AAGAGGCGCTGTCCGGGCGCTGGGATTTGTTGCTGATATCGGACATTGCCACGTTTGCAGGTTTTCAGCAGATTTTTGCCGCGGTTAATAAAAAAGATGTGGATTTGCCGGTCATTGTTTTGTCGGATCCGGATGAGGATCATTTGACGCTGTTGAAAATGGGTGCCAGGGCGGTTGTGCCTGCTGGTCACGACGAGTATTTGCTCAACGTTGTACAAAAAGAGATGACCGATCTGAAGACCCGCAGGCACCACCGGCGTATGAGCGTCGCCCTGTACGAGTCAGAAAAGCAGCGACGTCTGCTGCTTGATGACCAGGTGGACGCTATTGTTTACGTCAATCAGGGTCGTATCCAGTACGCTAATTCAGCTTTTCTGACCTTACTTGGCGTTCCGGGCGAGGAATCTGTTGACGGCTTAGCATTCAAAGACCTGATCTCTGCTGCTGATCAACATGATGTTGAGCAGTTTTTGACCGGAGTAGAGGAGAGTGGTCAGGCATTATCTGCCATCCAGTGCTCACTGGTTGCTCACGACAACTCTGAGATTCCCATCAGGGCCGTTATTTGTGCAACGTCGTTTAACGGCGAATTTACCCTGAGCCTGCAAATAAACCTCTTTGAGTCTGGCGTGCACAACCCTGAACAGCCCTCTTCAGAGAATGACGTCAGGCTGGTTGAGTCGGGAGAGTTTGATCAGTCGCTCGATGTGGCTATTCAACGAGCAGTATCGGGTAAGAACAAGGCGGCATTGTGCTGCATCCATGTGGAAAACTTCAAGGCGATCGACGAGCAACATGGTAAGTCCGTCAGTGAAAAGTATTTGACAATGGTTGCCTATAAACTGGCTGTTCTCTTTACCAGTGCCCAGCCGCTGACCAGCATCGGTGCCGGCAACTTCGCCGTTCTGCTGCGAGATGGGCAGGAGCAAGAGGTCAAACGCCAGGCAGACAGCGTATTGAGCGACAGCGTTCAGCGGGATATGACCATTGAAGGGCACTTACTGTCGGTCAACCTGTCTCTCGGTGCGGTGTTGCTCAATGAGAATAGCAGCGATGCTAACCGTCTGATGTTGTATGCTCGTCAGGCTACCGTGCAGGCGCAGAAAAATGGCGGTAATCAGTTAGTCATTTACCAGAAGCCAAAAATCGACTCGGTGCGAGCAGCCACCAGGCAGCTCGCCGGCATGGTCAGCCAGGCAATGAAAACCAGGCAGCTTCGACTGAGCTACCAGCCTGTGATTTGCCTGGCCGGATCCCCCAGCGAATACTACGAAGCCTCTTTTTGCATGACCGATACCCAGGGCAGAGAGCACCAAGCGGCCGTTTTACGGCCAAAGCTGGAAAAAACCGCCCTGTGGAGCAAGCTTGATCGCTGGCAACTCATTGAAGCAACCAAAGGGCTGATCGCCAAGCGCAGTCAAGGCAGTGATACTCGACTGCTGGTGCATGTAGGTGGCTTCTCGGTTACTGACAATACCTTTCTGCCCTGGTTGCAGACCGCTCTTGAACAAGCCAGCATTCCTGCTGAAGCCATCTCCATTCAATTGAGCGAGCAGAATCTGACCCGTTACCCGCAGGAAGTGTCTGACTTTCTGGCTGGACTCAACGCGATAGGGTGTCAGAGTGTGATCAGTGGATTTGGTTGCAGCCTCAACCCTCTGGAAGCTATCGCCAATCAGAAGGTTGACTGGGTCAAGCTTGATCGTTCCTTCGCTGAAGGTCTGAGAAAAGACGGCGATACCCAAGAGCTGCAAAAGATTCTTGCAGCACTGGGTAAGACCGGCAAGAAAGTGGTTGTGCCAGATATTGAGAGCGCCGTCGAGATGGCTCCGGTCTGGCAGTTTGGTGCTGACTTTATTCAGGGCAGCTACGTCAGTGCACCTGCAGATACCATGGATTTTGATTTTGGTTCAGACAGCTGAGGCTGTCTGCAACCCAACCCCAAGCCTGCCTCGCTCATCTAATCACCTGTACCAATTTACAGATTGTGATACTTGCAAGACAATGCTGTCCTTTGCAGTAATTGATCTTTTATACAGGTATCTCCATGTCAGCAAAGCTCAATATAGTCATGGCCCAGCTGAATCTGGTGGTGGGCGACATTGACGGGAACACCGCCCGCGTTATTGAGGCTGCCGAGCAGGCCCGCGATCAGCTCGAGGCAGACATTATTGTTTTTCCCGAGCTGACACTGTGCGGCTACCCACCTGAAGACCTGCTGTTACGCCCCAGTCTTGTGGTGCGTGTCGAGCAGGCCCTTGGTCGGCTGCGGGTGGTCAAGGGGATTGACCTGATCATCGGTGCGCCCATGATGGGGCTTCACGGCCTGGAGAATCAGGCGCTGGTCGTACGCGATGGTGACGTGATTGCCCGTTACGCCAAACAGCATCTGCCCAATTATCAGGTCTTTGATGAAAAACGCTACTTCGTTAAGGGCCGGCAGACAGTCACCTATGAGTGCAAGGGCGTCAATATTGCCCTGTTGATCTGCGAAGACCTCTGGTTTCAGGGGCCTGCCCGTCGAGCCAGTGAGGCCGGGGCCGATCTGATTATCACTCTCAACGCCTCACCATTTCACAGTAACAAGCACTCCCAGCGCCACCAGGTGGTGCGGGAGCGTTGCCTGGAGTCCGGCCTGGCGGTGCTCTACACCAATTTGTTCGGTGGGCAGGATGAGCTGGTGTTTGATGGCGGCTCTTTTGCCATGAACGGCGATGGTGAAGTGGTCTGTACCGCAGAGTATTTTGCCCAGACGCTGTGCTGCGTGTCTTATGACAAGGAAGCGAAGACGTTTGAGCGCGGTGATATGGCAGCAATACCGCCGATGTGCTCAAGGGTTTACGACGCTCTGGTTACCGGTGTCCGCGACTACGTCAATAAAAATGGCTTCAAGGGCGTTGTGCTTGGCCTTTCCGGTGGGATTGATTCGGCCCTGACGCTGGCCATCGCCGTGGACGCACTGGGCAAAGATCGTGTGCAGGCGGTTATGATGCCGTACCGTTACACCTCTGACATAAGCCTTGAAGATGCTGCTGAACAAGCCAGAATCCTTGGCGTCGGGTATAAAGTTCTGCCCATTGACCCGGTGTTCGATGCCTTTATGCAGATGCTGCACAGTGAGTTTGAGGGTTATCAGCGCGATACCACCGAGGAAAACCTGCAGTCTCGCTGTCGGGGCGTTATGTTGATGGCTATTTCCAACAAAAAAGGTTTCCTGGTTCTGACCACTGGCAATAAGAGTGAGATGGCAGTGGGCTATGCCACGCTGTACGGTGATATGGCCGGCGGCTTTGACGTGCTTAAGGACGTCCCCAAAACATTGGTGTTCAAACTGGCTGAGTATCGCAACTCTCGTGGCTATGTTATTCCCCAGCGGGTGATTGACCGCCCACCGTCAGCGGAACTGGCTCCGGATCAAGTGGATGAAGACAGCCTGCCGCCTTATGACGAGCTGGACCGGATTCTTGAACTCTATATCGAGCTTGATCACAGTGCTGAGGCCATCATTGGCGAAGGGTTTGACCGGGATACGGTGTACCGGGTTCTGAGGCTGGTGGACATCAACGAATACAAGCGTCGCCAGTCTGCCATTGGCGTCAGGATCACGCCCAGAGGGTTTGGCCGGGACCGCCGTTACCCGATCACCAATGGCTGGCGGCCGGGCATTTAAGCCAGCCTGAGATAACGTTGGTGCAGTGGTTCGAGATACTGGCGTAATTGCGCCAGGGAGCCACTGTTATCGACGACATCATGGGCTTTGGCCAGCCTTTGTTCGCGACTGATCTGGCTGTTCAGGATCTGCCGGGTCTGCTCCTCAGTCATCTGGTCCCGGGTCATGGTGCGCTCTATCTGGATATATTCAGGAACATCCACCACCAGTACCCGATCCACCAGGGCCTGCTGACCGATCTCCAGCATCAGTGGCGACACTAATACTGCATAGCGCGAGGTTGCCTGACTCAGCTGGTCGATAATCTGTTGTTCGATCAATGGGTGCAGGAGGTTTTCCAGCCACTTTCGTTCATCTGCCGCAGCAAAAATAATCGTTCTGAGCTTCCCACGGTCAAGCTGGCCGTTGATCAGAATGTCGTTACCAAAACGTTCTGTTATTGCCGTCAGTGCCTTTGTGCCCGGCTCAACAACCACTCGAGCGACAATATCCGCATCGACGATACAGATGCCCTGACTGACAAAATAATCGGCCACCGCACTTTTGCCGCTGCCGATCCCCCCGGTAACGCCCACCGTGAACAGATGCTGACGTCGAGTTTGTGGGTGTCCCATTTTGAAATTTTGTGGTTTTATCAGACTGTTCACAGCAGATTACCCAAATAGAGGTCAATTAAACCATTGCCCCAGAGCAGGGCAACAAAGCCGGCAATGGCCAGGTAAGGGCCAAAGGGAATGGGTTGCGAGCGCTCCTGACGCTTGCTGATAATCAGGGTTAGCGCAACGACGGTGCCTATGAGTGATGAGAGCAGGATGATCAGGGGCAGTTTCATCCAGCCCAGCCAGGCACCCAGTGCGGCAAGCAGTTTAAAGTCACCATAACCCATGCCTTCCTTGCCGGTAACCAGCTTGAACAGCCAGTACACGCTCCACAGCGACAGATAACCGGCAACCGCCCCCCAAAGGGCTTGCTCCAGGGGAACCACCAGGCCAAAACTGTTGACGATCAGACCGGCCCACAGCAACGGCAGCGTAATATCATCGGGCAGCAGCTGGGTGTCGTAGTCGATCATGGTCAGAGCCAGCAGTGACCAACTGAGCAGACAGAAGGCAAGTGTTGTCAGAGTAGGGCCATAGGTGAGGCCAATCACCACTGTGATGATGGCGCTGAGTATCTCAATAGCGGGATAACGCGGGGAAATAGCTGTCTTGCAGTCAGAGCAGCGTCCTCGCAGAAACAGGTAGCTGATGACGGGAATATTCTCCCATGCCCGAATCTGGTGACCACACGACGGGCAGGCTGAACGGGGACGAATCAGGTTGTAGGCCGGCTGAGTTTCTGGCTCGCGTTCAGGATGCAAGATGGCCTCGCTTTGCTGGTGCCACTCTCGATTCATCATGATCGGTAAGCGGTGGATCACCACATTAAGAAAACTACCGACAATCAAGCCGGTAAGCGTTAAAACAACAGCCAGGTAAGCTGTTGAGTGTTCAAGCGCGGCGATAACAGGCGACATTCACATAGTTCCCTGAGAGTGATCTGTATTACTGGCCAGTCTTCCCTGACCAGTTTGTGACATTGTAAATTGAATAAATGGCTTTTTGTCCAGTGCAGTGAGGCAGTAGTGGTGGCATAACTATACTTTGATAACAAACGTTGAAGTACAGGATGTACACCATGAAAAACCAATATGACAAGATGACTGCCCCCGAAGTGGTTATGCTCACCGGCTCGCTCGGTGTTCTGGTTGGTTCGCTGATGACTCTGGGTATCTTGTTGTCATAGCCGTATGTCAATCGGTGACAATAGTTTGCACCTCCATTATGTCACCAATTTCTATGTTTCCTGTCAGTCCCTTGACCTCACCCTAAATCTTTTGTGCTGATCAACGATGAAATAAGGAACCGCAAAGTTCCACAGCGTCCAGCACAGAAGGTCCCCCATGAGTCAGCAAGCCAGCAACAAAGAACGAAAAACCGCAGGCCTGGCGCTAACTCTCTTTCTCTGGTTTATGGTACTGGCCATTGGGCCGATGGTGATTGTCGGACTCTATGAGTACCAGACTGGTAAAGATGAGATCATTAAAGACCGCTATGAGCAGCTTTCATCAGTCAACTTTCAGCTGACACAACGGGTCAATCAGTATTTTGATACCGTGCTGACCAACCTGTTTATCATGGCCGCACCGTCAGAAGCTTTTCTCTCTGAGCTGGCGCCAGTATTTGATGACGCTGAGCAGACATTAGGAGAGTTTCTTAATTCACAGGATTACGGCGTCATTCACCAGCGTTACGCTACCGAATATGTCGATTTTCTGCGCTTTTACGATTACTCCGATATTATTCTCGGCGATGCCCAGGGCAATATTCTCTACACCGTCAATGAATACGACGATCTGGGGAAAAATCTGTTTGCCGGTGAGTTGGCGGACACCCATTTTTCCCGGGCTGCCAGGGCCAGCCTGGCGGATCAGCAACCCAAATACGCCGATCTTGGCCCATACCCTCCGCTGGGCAGTGATCAGGTGGTGTTTTTCATTTTGCCATTGGCTGACTCTCATCAGGAAACCCTCGGTTTTGTCGCTGTTCAGTTACACCCGAAAAATATTCAGGCCATGTTCGATAGTGGCGGGTCCAGCATTGTCGGGCTGTCGTCGTTTCTGGTGGGTAAAGACCGACGGATTCGCTTTGGCAGCGAACTCAAAAACGTCAGCGACCGTATCTTTCGTGAAGATAACCCACTGATTGAACTCTGGTTGACCCATCTGGATGACGAAGGTCAGTACCACGAGCACGACGACCATCAGGCCCCGATGGATACCGATGACCATCAGTCGGAATGGGATTTCGACATAGACCTTGACCACAGCATTGAAGAAGAAGAGGAATTTCACCTGGCGGCCAAGGCCAGCATCAGTCATATCCGCAGTTATGTTCACGGTGAAGAGGTGCTGGGCATCTTCCTGCCAATCAGTATTGCCGGTACGCCGATGATCATGTTGTCGGAAGTGACCCACGATCAGGCTTTTGCCTCTGTTACCGATTTTCGCAAGCGCCTCATGGTGGTCATTGCCATTATCTTTGTGCTGGTGCTGGTGATCGCCCTGTTTGTCACCCGCCGGCTGGTCAAACCCATTCGCCTCATCACTAAGTGGGTTAACCGGGTTGCCGCTGGTGACTACGCCGAAGGAACGGCGCTTAAAGGCAACAACGAGATCAGTGAGCTGAGCCGCAGTTTTGCCGAAATGACCGATCGGCTGCGCATGGTCAGCAGTGAAAACACCCGCAAAAGCTGGCAGCAAGAAGGCATGGCCGGACTGCACAGCAGCGTGCGTGGCGAGCAATCAATGGCCGATTTATGCCAGAACATTGTCACCTATATGGCCCGCTATCTTGATATGCACAGCGGCGCCATGTTTGTTAAGGATGACCAGAAGCAACTGGCGCTGATGGGCACTTACGCCTGGAGCAAACGGAATCAGCACGCCAACCGCTTTGATATTGGCGAAGGGTTGATTGGTCAGGCCGCGCTGGAAAAAGAGACCATCGAGCTGACCAATGTCCCTGAAGGCTATCTGGGTATTGAATCCGGTATGGGAGCAGCCAGACCGGCCCACGTACTTATCGTGCCACTGGCTTACGAAGATGAATTAAAGGGCGTGTTCGAGTTTGCCAGGCTCACGCCCATGGATGCTGATCAGCGGCTGTTTCTGGAGCACTGTGTTGAGAGCATCGCCATTGCCATCAACTCGGCCCAGTACCGCACCAGGGTCAACCAGCTGCTGGCCACCACAACCGAACAGTCCGAAGCGCTCAGAGATCAGCAAGAAGAGTTGCGCTCGGTGAATGAGGAGCTGGGAAAGCGGGCCGGTATACTGGAAGAGTCCGAAGAAGAGCTCAAGGCTCAGAGTGAGGAGCTGCAAAAGTCCAATGCGGAACTTGAGGAGCTCAGTGAACAGTTGATGCTGCAAAAGGCAGAAATTGAACGCAAAAACAAAGATATCGAGTTATCCAGTGAAAAAATTGCCGAAAAGGCCGAAGAACTGGCCCGGGCCAGCAAGTACAAATCGGAGTTTCTGGCCAATATGTCCCACGAGCTGCGTACGCCGCTGAACTCGCTGCTCCTGCTCTCGCAGATGCTGGCCAATAATGATGAAGGCAATCTCACCGAAGATCAGGTGGAATCGGCACAGGTTATCTACAATGGCGGCAAGGAGCTGCTGGAGTTGATTAACGACATTCTCGATCTGTCCAAGGTGGAAGCAGGCAAGATGTCGGTCAACCTCGAAGATGCCCCGTTGGAAGAGATCAAAGGCAGCATTGAAAGCCTGTTCAAGCCGCTGGCCGAGAGTCGTGCCCTGCAATTTCTGGTAACCATCGAATCAGGCGTACCCGTTTCTGTCTTTACCGACAGTCAACGCCTGATGCAAATCGTCAAGAACTTCCTGTCCAATGCCTTCAAGTTTACCGAGGCCGGCAGTGTCCAGGTAAGGATGTATAACCAGACCCGACCCGGCCGCTTTGCCCCGGATGACTGGATTGGTTTTGCCGTTAAAGACAGCGGCATCGGTATTCCCAAAGAGAAACAGGCGTCGATTTTTGAGTCATTCCAGCAGGCTGATGGCTCCACCAGCCGCAAATACGGTGGAACAGGGCTCGGGCTGGCCATTTCCAGAGAGATGGCCGAACTGCTTGGTGGTTTTATCGAACTGCACAGCGAGGAAGGCAAGGGGACGACCTTTACCCTGTTTTTGCCTGCCAACCCGGTCTGTTCTCTGAATGGGGAAAAGGTGCTGGCTGACAACTTTACCGTCCAGACTATTGATCACCCGCTGAGTCAGCCCGAAAAAACGATGCCAGCGGTGCAAGTTGAGGAGGTTGTGGTTGAACCCGCAGTGAGTCCTCAAAGCAATTATCAACTGCTGGTGATTGAAGATGACCCCCAGTTTGTTGCCATTTTGACCCAGTTGGCGGGCAAGCAAAACTTCACCTGTCTCCACGCCATGACTGGTGCCCAGGGCATAGCGCTGGCTAAAAAACATCAGCCGGCAGCGGTAATTCTTGACCTGGGCTTGCCCGATATGGACGGTCAGGAGGTGCTAGCCCAGTTAAAGCGTGACGAACTGACACGGCAGATACCGGTGCATATTGTCTCCGCTCGAGAGCCTGAATCTGCCAACAGCCCGGGGGCAATTGGTTACTTAACCAAGCCGGTAAGTGTGGCTGATATAAACAGCATTTTTGTCAAACTGGAAACAGCCATTGAGGCCGACATCCACGATGTATTAATTCTCGACCCGGACAAAAATGAAGGTGTCAAGGTGGGGGGTATGCTTGAAGCCAGAGGACTGCATGTCGGTTATGTCGCTTCCACAGCAGAGGCCGAACGCGAATTACTGGACCATTCCTGGCAGTGCCTGATTCTCGATCTCGACCTGGGCCACACTCGGGGGCTGGCATTCTTGCAACAGATCAAAGCACAGCTTGGTGCCCGTATGCCGTCGGTCATTATCCACACGGCTGTGCTGCCAGAGCCGGAAGAGCACGCCCAACTGCAGGAGTTTACCCGGGCCATGGTATTAAAAGGGGATCGAGCCATGGAGCGGGTGATGGACGAAGCCAGCCTGTTTTTGCACAGCGTCAACAAAGAGCAGCCAACTGATGAACCTGAACAGAGTGCATCAGAGAACAATCTGGACGGCCATAAAATACTGTTGGTGGATGACGATCTGCGCAATACGTTCGCCTTATCCAAGGCACTCCAGGGACTGGGACTTGAGGTGGTGCTGGCCGATAACGGCAAGAATGCTCTCGATAAACTGGAGCAGGAAGACGGCATTGAGCTGGTGTTAATGGATATCATGATGCCGGTTATGGACGGCTACGAGGCCACAGGTGCCATCCGTAAGATGAATGAGTTCAAGGATCTGCCAGTGATCGCTCTGACCGCCAAGGCCATGGCTGATGACAGGGCGAAATGCCTGGAAGCTGGAGCCAATGATTATATGACCAAGCCGCTGGATATGGATAAGCTGACGGCAATGATAAAGGTGTGGCTGTCAAGATGATTGAGTCCGGGGAAGTAGCTGAGCTTGAAGCACTGGAGCTGGATCTGCTGTTGCGAGCTGTCCAGTCACGTTATGGCTACGATTTTCATGATTATGCCAAGGCATCCATCATTCGCCGGGTCAAAAAACATCTGGATGAGGTCGGTGTTGGCCAGATCAGTGAGCTGATCCCCTTGTTCCTGCGTGACAGCCGGGCATTTTACCGTTTTGTCAAAAGCCTTTCAGTTGTGGTTACCGAGATGTTCCGTGACCCGGAAGTGTTTCGTGTTTTGCGTGCCGAGGTGATTCCGGTACTGAAGACCTACCCGTTCATCAAAATCTGGCACGCCGGCTGCGCCTCCGGGCAGGAAGTGTACTCACTGGCGATTGTGCTGGAAGAAGAGGGCATCCTCGATCGCTGCCAGATTTATGCCACGGATTTCAACGACGATGCGCTCAAGCTGGCCAGAAAAGGTATCTACCCGGCCGAAGATATTGAGAAGTATGAAAATAATTACCGGCTTGGGGGGGGCAAACGAAAAGCAGCAGATTACTGGGTAAGCCGGTATGACTCAATCAAGATTAACAGTCGTCTGGCTCAGCGGGTCACTTTCGCCAATCACAATCTGGTTACAGACGGCGTGTTTGGTGAGATGAACCTGGTGATGTGTCGTAATGTGCTGATCTACTTTAACGAGCAGCTACAGGATCGGGCACTGAACCTGATTAACGACAGTTTATGCCCACGCGGTTTTTTGTGCATCGGTCGTCGGGAGAGCCTGAAATTCAGTCAGGTCCGCAGGCAGCTTGAGGATGTGGATAACACCCTGCGAATTTATCGCAAACTGGGAGCCTGAACGATACTGCAGTTAACGGATATGGTATGTGGCCAACGTATGGCCGGTAGCGTTGAGACAGGGATTGTCTGATATGGATGAAAACAACGTAAAAATTCTGGTCGTGGATGACCGTCCGGAGAACCTGCTGGCCATGGACCGGCTGCTCAAGCCGCTCGGTGCCCAGATACACAAAGTGGACTCTGGCGAAAAAGCGCTCTCGGAGGTCTTATCCCATCAGTTTGCTGTCATCTTGTTGGATGTACAGATGCCGGGCATGGACGGCTTTGAGACCGCCACCTTGCTGCACAGCAACAAACAGACCGCCAATATCCCTATTATTTTTGTCACCGCCATCAATAAAGACCAGAATTATGTCGCCAAGGGCTACCAGTCCGGTGCCGTCGACTACCTGCCCAAACCTATTGTGCCAGAAATTCTGCTGGGCAAAGTGAAGGTGTTTTTACAGCTTGAACGCCAGCGGCTGGAGCTGGAGCAGGTCACCCGTGAGCTGCGCTGGATCAGCCGAAAAAATAAACTCCTGCTGGACTGCGCTGGTGAGGGTATTGTCGGGCTGGATGACGAGGGCAAAATCACCTTTATCAACCCCACCGGCTGTGAATTGCTTGGAGGCGGTGAGGATTTTTTCCTTGATCGCCATATCAGCCAGTTTCTCTTTGCTGAGGCCGAGGGCGAGAGCGTGATGGAGCAGTGGCTCAACTGCGACATCTACCGGGACTGTCTTGGTAAAGGTAAGCGCCTGAAACAGTCGAGTGATATGGTCAACGTGGTTCAGGGCCGTTTTCCCGCAGAGATCAATATTGCAGCCATTCTAAATGCCCGCAACGCAGTTCAGGGTGCCGTATTTGTGTTCCAGGATATCACCGAGCGCAAACAACTCGAAGACCAGCTGCTGAAAATGGCTAAGTACGACAGCCTCACCGGACTGGCCAATCGCACACTGTTTCACGAGTTTCTTCAGTCCTCCATGAACCGCAGCGAGCGCTACGAGAAAAGTACCGCAGTTATGTTTCTTGATCTGGATCACTTCAAGCAGATCAATGATCAGCTCGGTCATGAAGCGGGCGACCAGTTGCTGGTCAGCGTTGCCAGTCGACTGCAAGGCTGTATTCGCAAAGTCGATATGGTCGCCAGACTCGGTGGTGATGAGTTTGCCGTGGTGCTCGACGACGTCAGGAACAAGGCCGATGCCGGCATCGTGGCTGAGAAAATTCTTGGTGTTTTGACTGAACCACATGAGCTCGGTGGCATGGCACGGAAAGTCGGCAGCAGTATTGGCATTGCTTTCTACCCGGACAATGGCAACGACGCGGACAGCGTGATCAAAGCTGCCGATGAGGCCATGTACGTGGCAAAAAACCAGGGGCGAAACGACTTCCGGTTCTACGACGACATTCAGGGAACGTGAAAGTAGGCCCTGGTACATAGTTTCAATGAGTTTGGCGGGTTGTCCTTATCATAAGCCTCCGCGCTCCGTTCGTCCTGAGCTTGTCGAAGTATCGAGGGGCGCAAACTCTGCACCATGATAAAACGTGCCAAACACCCTTCGTCCGTACATCCTGAGCCGAGCCGAAGGGCGCTCAGGGTGAACGGAGATAGTACACGTCAATCTCATTGAAATGATGTACCAGGGCTTTGCCATCACTCAGATGGCAGCATTTATGGCCCTGGAAATGGTGTATTAAGCTGCTTATCGACAAACACCTTTCTTAAGCGGGCAAAGCGGGGTAAACCGTTCAGGTAGGGTGGATACTCCTCACCTTCTATCAGTGGCTCAAGGTACTCCCGGCAGGCTGGCGTGATATTAAAACCATCATCACTAATAAACGACAGCGGCATCTTCCGTTCAAAGTTGGCCACGTGTTCCAGCGGCACGGCTTTGATGGCCCAGCGATAAGGCAGGTCAGACTCCCTGACAATGGCCGGCATCACCGCATTGTGGCCAGAAACTGCCAACTCCACGGCGGCTTTACCCACTGCGTAGGCCTGTTCCACATCAACCCGTGAAGCAATGTGGCGCGCTGAACGCTGCAGGTAATCGGCCACTGCATAGTGGTACTTGTAACCCAGTGCCTGCTTGATCATGGTGCAAAGTGCCGGGGCAACACCACCGAGCTGTTGATGACCAAACGAATCGATCACCGTGGTAGAGGCAGAAACAAAACTGCCATCATCATATTTCGCGCCCTCTGAGGCAACAATAACGCAGTAGCCTTCGTTGCTAACGGTCTCGTGGACTTTTTTCAGGAACTTCTTTTTATCCAGCGCCAGCTCCGGAAACACGATGATGTGTGGCGGGTCACTATCCTTTCGGGCAGCAAGGCCGGTGGCTGCAGCCAGCCAGCCGGCGTGACGGCCCATGACCTCAAGCACAAACACTTTGGTGGACGTGTCGCACATGGAGGCAATATCGTGACTGGCCTCTTTGGTGGACACGGCCAGGTACTTGGCCGCTGAACCAAAGCCGGGGCAGTTGTCTGTGACCGCCAGATCGTTGTCGATGGTTTTTGGAATGCCAATGCAGGTAAGGGGCGAGCCGAGCTTTTCGCTGAGCTGGGAGACCTTCCAGGCGGTATCCATCGAGTCATTGCCGCCGTTGTAGAAAAAGTAGCCGATGTTGTGTGCCTGGAAGACGTCAATCAGACGACGATATTCAGCTTCACTCTCGGCAAAGGATTTCAGCTTATAACGGCAGGAGCCAAAAGCGCCGCCGGGAGTTCTGATCAGGGCGCCAATGGTTTCCTCGGATTCGTACGACGTGTCGATTAACTCTTCACGCAAGGCGCCAAGGATGCCGTTGTGGCCGGCAAAAACTTTGCCAATCTGATTCGGGTAGCGACGGGCAGTTTCAATGACCGCGCAGGCGCTGGCGTTGATAACAGCGGTAACACCGCCTGACTGTGCGTAGAACGCGTGTTTTTGGGTCATTGATCGAATCCCGGATAGCTGTTTTTCTGGCTGGTGCGGGTGGACCCGGTCAGCGTATTTGCCGGAGTGCTCCACTCAAGCCTGCATTGTATATCGGCTGCTACCGTACTTATGTCAATGTCCTTTTGCGAACAGGATGCAAACAATGTCAAAATTCCAGCATTAGGGTGCTCTTCTTCAGGGGAAATTTGGATGCACGTACACATTCTGGGAATTTGCGGATCGTTTATGGGAAGCCTGGCCATTCTGGCCAGGGAGCTGGGATTTCAGGTATCCGGCTGTGATGAAAATGTCTACCCACCGATGAGCACGCAGCTTGAAGAGCAGGGGATTGCGCTGTTTCAGGGGTATGATCCGGCAACACTTAACCCGGCGCCGGACCTGGTGGTTATCGGTAATGCCATGAAACGGGGGAACCCGGTGGTTGAGTATGTGCTCGACAAGGGGCTGCCTTACGTTTCTGGCCCGGAGTTTTTCGCCCGCCATATTGCTCCCGAACGTTGGGTGCTGGCGGCTTCCGGCACTCACGGCAAGACCAGCACCAGCAGCATGCTGGCCTGGATACTGGACTGCGCCGGTATGTCCCCCGGCTTTCTGATTGGCGGTATCCCAAAGGATTTTGGTATTTCTGCCAGGCTTGGCAGCACGCCTTTTTTTGTTATTGAAGCTGACGAATACGACACCGCTTTCTTCGATAAACGCTCCAAATTTGTTCACTACCACCCCCGCACGCTGATTATTAACAATCTTGAGTACGATCATGCGGATATCTTTGATGACCTGACGGCCATTCAGCGCCAGTTCCACCATCTGGTCAGAACTATACCCGGCTCTGGTCGTATTATTTTTCCTGCCAGTGTGCCGGCCATTGACCAGGTGATGGCACGGGGATGCTGGTCAGAACAGGAGTCGCTCGGCGGTGAGCAGAGCCCCTGGCAGGCAGTTAAAATCACCGAAGCCGGTAACGAGTTTCAGGTATTACATCTGGGTGTCATCGTCGGCACGGTACAATGGCAGCAGGAGGGTGACCACAACGTAGCCAATGCCCTGGCAGCAATTGCTGCGGCTCATCATGTCGGTGTGCTGCCCGATGTTGCCTGTGCAGCGCTGTCGCAATTTCAGGGCGTGAAGCGGCGAATGGAGTTGGTAGATGAGGTCGGTGGTGTGCGCATCTACGATGATTTTGCTCACCACCCCACGGCCATTGCCACGACACTGGCCGGGCAGCGCGCTTTACTCGGGGATAAGGCCAATATTCGAGTAATTATTGAACCAAGATCAAACACCATGAAGATGGGGGTACATCAGGAGACGCTGGTGGCCGCAACGGCACAGGCATCAGAAGTCATCTGGTTTGAACCTCAGGGGCTGGACTGGCCACTGGCCCAGTGCGTAGCCGACAACAGCCCGGTCAAGGCCACAGTGATGGATTCAACGCAGGCTATTGTTCGTTATCTGACGGACACGGCTACCGCTGGAGATCACCTGCTGGTGATGAGTAATGGTGGCTTTGAGGGCATTCACGCTCGTCTGGTCAGCGCGCTTAACGAAAAGTATCCGAGGTAGTGATGGCAGTTCGGCAAACACCGTCCCCACAGGTAACGCTAGCCATTACCGGCGCCTCTGGGGCCCAGTATGGACTGCGTTTGCTCGAGTGCCTGGTGGCGGCGCAGTGGCAGGTTTTCTGCCTGATCTCCCGGGCGGCAAAAGTCGTTCTGCGGGCAGAGATGGATATCGGGCTTGAGGATTGTGCGCAGTCCGTCGAGCGTCAGCTGACTGACTGTTATCGGGCCGGGCCGAACCAGATACGAGTGTTTCATGACAACGACTGGATGTCACCGGTTGCCTCCGGTAGCGGAGCCCCTCCGGTCATGGTCATCTGCCCGTGCAGTACAGGTACGTTGTCGGCTATTGCCTGTGGTTTAAGCAGTAACCTGGTCCAGCGGGCAGCGACTGTCGCCTTGAAAGAGCGGCATAAACTCATCGTTGTGCCAAGGGAAACACCGTATTCAGATGTATTGCTGGAAAATATGCTCAAGCTCAGCCACATGGGTTGTGTGGTACTTCCGGCATCTCCGGGATTTTATCACCGGCCGACGACGGTGGATGATATGGTGGACTTCGTGGTTGCCCGGATTCTTGATCAGCTTGACATTACACAGGAGCTTATACCGGGCTGGGGAGGAGAGAACGAGGAGAATCGGGTGAAGTGATTCTCCATGACGTGATGAAAACAGAAAAATCAGTGATGAGCTGAAGGTGAAGATGACGCCTGAGACTGTTGCTGAAGAATAACCTGGCTCAGTTCTGGCTGTTCCCAGCTTTCCGGGTAGTGCTTGGCCAAGGCTTCCATCATCACTGTGTACTCTTCTGCCGGTTTTTGCAGGAGGTAAGTCAGAAAAGTGTAAAGCCGGTCAGACATCTCTTTGTTGAACTGGTTTATTTGCTGGTCATTGATCTGACCTTTTTTCTGGCACTCTTCGATGGCGGATTCGCGAATACAGTTAGCTGAGAGAATCAATGCCAGTTTCTTGATATTTTGGTCTTCCATTTCAGGCTCCATGCCGTTGCGATTTACTATTAACAGTAGATGTTGTGGTGGGGTATTCAAGGCAAGAAACTAAAAAGCGCCAAATTTCAAGCTAACAGTGCAAAATTTCAACCAGAATCAGCTGCTAAACCGGGGTTCAGGACTGATGGCACGGTTAGTGTTGCACTCAATGCACAACTGCCAGCCTGTGGCCAGAAGCAATCCACTCGACGTCCCCCATAAAGGCCCGATAGGCGAGAGTGCACCAATGACAAAGCCGCCAATACAGCAAGCTCCGACCCTGGTCAGGTATTCTGGTAACATCTGATCGATGTATTGACTGGCGTAGTTAAGCGCCCTGACTGTGCGGTCATAAATGGCAGTAAACAGGCTTGAAAAACCATCCCAGCGCGAGGACCCGGGATTACTGAGCGCACTGTGCACGTTGTTCACGAAAGACTTAACGCGCCTGCCAAGGTTGAAGGCCAATCCTTCTCTCCCCTCACCTGCATTGGGGGA
>JAQFVO010000954.1 GCA_027942505.1 Endozoicomonas sp.
TTCTACGTACACAAATTCAGTTTGCAGTAATCAATGCACATACGGTAACTTCCAGCATCCCTTCAGAAACACACCCAACACAGTGTCTTGCTTGAGCTTCAGGTAAGCCAGTGGCGGCAGGAAGACGTGGTAATACTCGTCATTGCCGCCCTTGGAACGGATACCACGAATGTAACGATCTTTCATATGCGCGCGTGCCGCCAGCAGGCCGTTATAGGTCAGGGTATCTTCCGGCTTGATGGCACTGGTATCGCCCTCCACCAGTTCCTTGGCGGCCGCATCCCAGCGAAAATGGCGCTTGTCGGACGGTGCCGTAACCCGACTGCCGAACGACAGGTCAGACAGTTTGTAACCGGCGGCATTACTGGCACTGGGACGATCGGCACCATTGAGCGCCTTGTCGTAACTGATGCCGGCCATGGTCAGAAAAGCAATCTCGTCGGTAATACGGGCCAGCCAGAAACCCAGCTTGTCCTTGGCTTCCATACGAAAATCAAACACCGACTTCTGATCATTCATCCGGCCCTTGTTCTTGACCGCATGACGCAGCTGGTCGATGAAGATTTCAGTGTCGTAACCTTCCAGCGCTTCCTCGTTACCCAGCAACACGTTGTCACCGGTCACACCGTCGCCGACCAGATCAGGCACCAGACGCATGATGGCCTTTTCGCCACGTTCGGTCTTGGTCAGTTCGGTTATGCGCTGACACATGGAGTTCATACCGGTGCCGGTGAACTGCATGATAAAAGAGTGTTCGCGGGCATGTTGCCACGCACGTTTGACCCAGACATTTTTTTCGTTCGCCAGCAGCGCGGTAAAGTCCGTTTGCGCGCCGATGGGAGATGGATACACAGCCATTGTGTTCGCCCCTGCACTAGAAAATTGAGTGATAAAAACCACTGTTCTTTTCCCGTGTCGTGGGACGACGAAAAGCAACCGTGCAGCGTTGGCCTGCCGCAGTTTATCGTGATGCGGAGCACGAACGCAGCCGTGTGGTGGCTGAACCCAAATACTTCTTTTAAATTAACATCTTAGCGGTACAACAGCAACCGCCCTTTTACCGGGTTTTCGCGTAAAGCCTCGCCTGCGCGGCCCGGCCCAATCAGGCGGTGATATAAGACAGGAGCGCGTAGAGCGCTCCGCTTGAGTTTTTGTTCATTCTTTACTACTTTTCACTGGTCTCTTGTAGACCTACCGTCGGGCAGACGGGATGTTAAGTCTGCGGAGTTCGTGTGAGACCTAGAGAGCTTGAGTTGGTTCGTCACCGTAAAAGTTCTCACCATGGGAACTTTTATGCGATAACCAAGCTGTTCTCCGGGCAACGAACTGTGAAACAGAAACGTTCTTGAGCGATCAAGAACCCTCGCCCCGATAGGGGCGGGGAGTGTCAGCCCATGCGCTGCTCGCGCATCCGCTTCATCATCTCGTCAATCTGGGCCGGCGTGTACTTGTCAAAATCCTCGTCCGACATACTGCCAAAATCAGGGATGGTGTTAGGGTTATCCACCTCCATCGACGTGGTGCGTGGCGACTGCGCCGCCGCAGCGGACAGCTTGCGGTCCATGTCGGCGCGTTCCTGGCGCAGTTTTTCCACCTTCGGGTCGACCGGCGCCGGCGCCTGCTGAAAGTACTCAGGGTGCTCATAACGCAGCACCTTGTCGGCCGCCATCTGCAACGCCTCGGCATGGGAATAGCCCCGACCGGCGTAAGCCAGCGCCATATCGACCACGGTCTCCGTCAACTCGGCATCAAAGGTGTCCGAGTTAACATCAAGAATCGGGTAACGCTCTTCCAACGCATCGCGGGTGCGCTCAAAATCCGCGCGCTGGTGTTGCGCCGACACCTCTTTCGGCACGCTGTCCTGCATCTGCGCCAGCAGTTGCTTGTCGCGGGCCACGTCGCGCTGCTCCATCAACTCGGCATAGCGGTCCAAGTCACCGTCCAACAACGCCTCGGCAATGTCCTTGTTCGATGGCTGCTGAGGCGCCGACACGTCATCACCGGCTGGCGGTTGCTGCTGTTGCTGCTGTTGCTCAAGCATCTGCAACCGCTGTTCCAGCGCCCGCTTGTCGCGCAGCGCCTTGTCCAGTCGCGCCTTGGGTACGGTTACTGGTTCGGGTTCTGGCTCTGGCTCTGCTGCCACTGGCTCAGGCTCAGGCTGCGCGGCTTCTTCTTTTTCTTCTTCGCCTTGTTCTTGTCCGGCGTCGGGGGTGTCTCTATCGGCAACGTCTCCCTGTTCAGACTCGGAATCGTCTGCCACTTGAACGGTTTTGCCACGGTCCTCTCCTCCAATGCCCATCTCCTCGGGGCGAATCAGTAAATCCTCATCCGGCTCGGGAATCGGATCGGCGCCTACCTGATACAGTTCTTCACTCATTTTTTCCCGTCCTTGCTACCTGCTGGTTTGTTTGCTTCGGGCGTCGGGGCCAATTGGGCGTTAACCTGCGCCTCGGCTATCCGGCCCTTGTGCGTCAACAGCTGTTTGTCCAGACTGCTGGCGGCGGACAACTCGGCCAGATTCTGGCGCAACTGGTTGTTCTCGCGCTCGCGTTCCATATCCATCTGCATCTGCGTCAACTCGATGTTGTCACTGCGCGCCAAGTCCTCCGCCTTGACCCGGTTCAACTCGGCCTCGCTGGCCAGCTTCTGCACCTCGGCCGACATCTTCTGTAACTCCAGCTGCATCTGCTGCATCGCCATCTGCAACTGCATCTGTTGCATCTGCTGTTCTTCCGGCGACGGTTGCGCCATGCCTTCCAGGGCGCGTACCTCGTCGGCAATCTCGTTGCGATTGGCCAGGTGGCTGTTCTGCACCACGCGATAGCTCGGCACCGTGACACCGGCGCTGCGCATTTCCAGCAGTTCGGCAAACTGGCTGTCGCGGAACGCATCGCGCGCCGGCTGACTGGTGATCACAATATCGTAGGTGCCGACGCGCAGATCATTGACCACCACCCCCTCCGGCGTAATGGTGTTAACCACCATCTCCTCGCGTGGTTCGCCAATGTCGGCTTGATTGGTTATGTAAAGCACCCGCTCGTCAGTGTAAAAATCCTGTATCAGTTCCAGCAGCTTATGGCCAACCAGTTTGCGGGTACGCGCCAAATGGTCCAGCGGCACCTGAATCTGGACCTGCCCCTGCACCTTCTTCTCGTTGATGGCAACACCGGACACTTCCGCCTTGTCCTGACCGAGCAGTGAGTCAGAAACACCGGAAATCTCTTTAATATTATTGGCCGTGGTCATCACCACGCGATCCAAGCCCTGCGGAATACTGTTCGGCTGGATTTTCTGCGGCGGTTGGGCGCCCTTGCGGTAAGTAACAATCAGGCCGGTCTTGCTGCCCTGCGCCGCCATCTCGTCATCGCTGTGGTTCATAATCGAACCGTCTTCGTAAATCCAGCCGGAGTTGGCCGTACTGTTGACGATATGCAACTCCTGCGACATGGTTTTATTCAGCTGGTCCTGCGGCGACATCAGGTTTTCCACGGCGCCAAACGGGCGCCCGGGAACCCAATAACAGAAATACGGGATAATGGTAAACGTGCGATAGGGCGACCACTCATCTTTAAGCACCACATGATCGGCCGTGGTGGTCCAGCGGATCGCGCTCTTGACCTCGGTGCGGCGCTCAAAATCGTAGGTGTCCATCACCTCCCGAATGCGCGCCTCGTCCCAGCCTTCCGGTATCTGGCGCATATCGCCAGTGCGCTTGTCGACCAGGAAATGACACATGCGCATCTTGCGCCACTGCCGGCTGATCACCCGCACCGCCTTGATATCCCGATGCTCGGTCGGGTCCAGGTCATCGTACTCATGCACCGAATGTTCGCCACCAAAAGTGGGCGCCTCACCTTCAAACAGGATCGAGTCGTCGTTGTAGTAGCGCCGGCTGCTGACCAACTCCTTGATCTGCGTCACCGCCCGCCGGCCGTACAGGGTCTCAATCTCGTCCAGTGAGTTCCAGCAAGTAGTAAACACCTCGCGCCACTTGCGCGGATCGTAGCTGTTGTCGTCCGGCGACAGCAGCACTTCTTCCGGATTCTGGTGGTTGATCTCAATCTCGCCGTTGACATTCTCGGTGAAATTAACCCGCACATCAAAAAAGCCCCGGCCACCGATCAACCCGTCGCGGAACACCTCGGACTCGACATCCTCAAAGTCATTGGTCTCGGCCACCTGCATCAACGTCTTGCTGACCACCGCCGCCAGTTCTTCGCTGCTGTCGCGCCGCACCTTGGCCTGAAAACTGGCACGGCGGGCCAGCTGCTCACCAAGCAGCACATTGATCGTACTCAACACTTTATTAATCGTCAGCGCCGGTCGGCCCTCAGACTCAAGCCGCTGGCGGATCTCCTTCTCCCACTGGTCACCGACATAATACGCCGTGGCTTTTTTGCGCATGTGCAAAAAATCCTGATGGCCGTGGTCACGCGCCCGAACGTAGCGGTCATAATTGCAGTCGGCAATCTTACTCTCACTGTCCGAACCACTATCGCAATACTCAGTCATCCTGAACTCCCTGTGTGGCTCGCTGTGCCATGGTCCGGTGCATCCGGGCAATGATCACCGGATCGGTCATGGTCAGCAGGTGCTCGCGCAGAAACATCATTTCGTAGCGCTGATGCAGATCGCGCCACGTACTTTTGTTCGAGGCGGCATAACGGACCGCATACTCCACCGTCCGCTCGGCCAGCTTGCGCGTCTCGTCGCTGGTAAACCGATAATGTATGACGTTCAATGCTGTGTCTCCGAGGTCTGATCATGTTGAAACACCAGTCCCAGCAAGGTCTCCATCACGTCATCACTGACCAGTGCCACGCCCTCGGGTAGCCTGCTCATGGGCAACACCACCACGCCGTTAATACTGATGCCATCGTCAAAGTCCCCTTCCAGCGACACGTCGCCGTCCTCCTCGACCAGTCGCAACAAGCTGTTTTCATCCATGCTCACGATGCCATGCTCCCCCGGACCGTATCGCGGGTAATATCCTGCAACCGGTCGCGCCAGCTTTTCGGTTTTTTCACATGCGGTAACCGCTTGGTGGCCAGCAACATCAGCAGTTCCCCCACGTGCGCCAGTGCATCCACCTGGTCGTCATGCTTGCCGTTCGGGAATTGCAACAACTCGTTAACCAGATCGGGATAGAAACCGGCGTCTTCCGGCAGGAATACTTTGCCCTGTTTCATCCGCCCCTGAATCGACCGGGCGCGCGCCTCCTTGTCTTTCTTGCCCACCTTCAGCGGCTCGGCAAAAAACCCGAAACAGTTGCGCTCCTGTGCGCGCCGCTCAAGGAAAGGACCAATCGAATGTTTGATCACCCCTTCCTCAAGACCGGTCACCTCCGGTCGCCACAACTCCCAGGTATCCAGTATCTCGTCGATCAACATGCCGGCATCACACCGCTTGCGGAACAGATCAACCAGCCAGATATTGTCATCGCGGTCGACGCCCACGGTAACGCCGACCGAATAGTCGTTGACCTCTTTGGTCCCCACGGCCAAGTCCCAGCAGGTGTAGAACATCAAGTCATCGCGCGGTGGCAAATCGCGGTGGCGATAGGTGCGTAACATCTGTTTGGTGAAGTAGTCGCCTTCGTCGGCGGTCGGGCGCTGCTGGTATAGTGCCTGCCAGTCGCGGGGACCAACTGCCCGCTTGATGCGTTCAAGGGCGCTAATGTCAAAACGGTCAGGGTGCAGGGCTTCACCCTTTTTCCGGTAGGGTTCGTCTTCAATGGCAATGGCGGGGTATTCAACCAGCTCCCACTGATCGCCGCCGTTTTTCATCTCTTCCAGCAGGCGACCGGCGAGATCATCATGGTGCCACCGGGTATTATGAGAGACCAATCCATTGGCTATGAAGTTTTCCGTACGGTCTACCTGAACATCAAATACTTCTTCTTCACCGTCATACTCAACGCTAACTATTTTCTCTGTTGTGAAGTCGGAGATACTGGGCAGCTCGTTCAAGGACTTCAGGCCCATTTCTTGATTTGACAATGAGGTTACATTGGTTGCACAACAATCCACGGACTTTTCCGGTGTTATGGCAATGGTCAACGCAGAACGCCATAACCCAGTGCTGAGGGTTATCAACCAGTTCAGGAGGCGACTCGCAAACAGCGCAGACGCCATTTTGTGTTTCCAGGATTCTTTCGTAATCGGTAAGTGTGATGCCGTAACGGTGTTTGAGTTTTGCGCTAATCCGGCTACGTGAATTCGTGCGTTCTGAGGGTGCTCTATAACCGCTTGCCCACTTCCACTTGTTATAGTGTGAGTCGCAGAAACCACGGCATCTGACTGGTAGCTCGCATCCTTCAGCTTTGCATTTGACTCCCTTCCACTTACCCCACTGTCCTTTAGCGTTACGATTCTCAACCCTGATTTCAGGTTCTTTGTCCTGACCCATTCAAGTTCTCCGCTGGCATTTTGTACAAGGAATGGATGCCTCTTATTTGCCCGGACAATTTTACCTGAACTTGTCGTAATTCTATAGACAGAATCACGACCATTACTAGCATGATTCAGAATCGTTGAAGTGCTTAATATTCCACTGTCAAAAGTGGCTACCTGATCGCCAACTTTCACATCAATAAGTGGTTTGGTTTCACCATCAGCCATTAATATCGGCGTGTCACCAGTCATGCACTGAATGACCAATATGCCACCGCCGGGAGCCAGACGTGTATAGAATGTCGAGGTGTACCAATCCCAGATACTTTCACGCGTCGTTTCCGACTCTGCTTCCTCACGGTTCTTGATGGGGTCGTCAATGATACCAACGTGCATTCCACGACCACTTATCGGACCACTGACGCCCGCCGGAAGAAAACTACCCCCTTTAGTTGTTGCCCAGAAACCAACCGCCTGGGTATCTGCATCCAGTTCTGCATCAGGAAACAACTGGTGATAGTGCGGCTCGCGCATTAAATTCCGAACCTTGCGCGAAAAGTCGTTAGCGAGTGAACCAGAATAAGAACAACTGATCACCTCAAGATTCGGAAACTTGCCAAGAAACCACGCCGGAAAGTTACGAGACACCAGCTCCGAGTTGTGAGTTATTACCCCATCTAATACTTGGTATAACCCATCATCAGCATCAACCTGAATACAATGACCTAATTCAGGTTCATCTGTCTTAGTAACAGAAACAATCCCCAATCGGCGCTGTTTGATTAACCGGCGTATCTTCTTTCTTGGTATTTGTGTCGGAAACGTTTGGGTAGGTTGAAACCCAATGTAATAAACAGGAAGCTTACCACTAATACCACTGGAACTTGTGCAAGGTTCTACACGAGTAATGTAAGGGCGTAGGGAAAGCGTTTGTAATAAAGTAAAGACTCCTTCCTTCAAAGACTCACTGGTAGTAATGAAACGTACCCTCCCTGTTTTTTTGCAAACTGAACCATCCGTATCAATTAAACCAGCTAACAATTCATACCTCTGTTGAATACTGGAATAAAGATATTGACTGGGGATATGCTTGCTACCCCAAACACCTAACGCCTGAAGCTGTTTGGTTAAATCACCTGCAACGTTTGGACGTGGGCCAGAAAAATAAGTTGTTACCGCACCAGTATCTTTATGGATACTCTTGCGGGAAACCTGATAACCCAGTTCCTGAACATGCTCAACAACAGCTGTATCCTCCGCAGAATGAGTAATGCACGGCTTACCTGTACTACCGTCACCAAGCCAAGCACCCAAAACATAAGGATGGATAGGCAATAATTGTTCAGGAAACTGTTGTGCCTGCGCTACCGGCAGTTGATAGCGATACCTTTTCTTACCTGCATCAATAGAGACAAGCTTAGGTGGCCTCCCTAAATGAGTGCTCTCAGTAAAATAACGGGTTTCCAGAGTCCTATACCCACGAGAATCATTGCCTCCCCGACAATAAACAGACCACTCGTGGTTGCCATGACACTTGATCTTCTGCCCATCTGATAGCTCAACAACATAAGAAGCCAACATTTCCTCCGAGACACCTAATACACGAATAGGTGAACCATCAGGAGCAAAAACATAATCCCCTGATCTAAGATCACCATGAGTCTTTAAGCCTGATGTAGTATAGATAGGCGTAGAATGTGCGAGCAGTTTGCCGTGGCGAGGCGGAAAAGTGATCATCAAACGGGGTGACGCCTTATCAATTACGTCCTGAGTAAATTTTTCCAGTCGGCGGCACACATCCTTGTGTACCCATCCGGGGATATAATGGTCATTACCCCGCATGACAAACGGCAACAAATGCTTGCGCGCCAGTTCCCGCTCGGCCATCTCCTCGGCCAAGTTCATGCCAGCACCGGGCGAAAATCACAACCCGCGCGCCACCACCACCGGCGCCTCGCCTTCCTGAAGCCGCTCAAACTCAGGATAAACATCAAACACCTCTGAGTACGGGCGGGACAGCAGATCGCGCAAGTACTCGTCCCACTTGGTCAAGGCTTCCAGCTTTTCCGGTAACATCTTGTTGCGGTCGTAGTGCTTTGTACGAATATTATTCAAGTTGTGGCCTTGAATCTTTTCCTTGATACTATCACCAATACCAATAACACCCATTCTGGTTGATACAGTGCCGCGCAACATACCCATTGACAGATGCGGCATGGTGTAACCGTAACGGCCAAGTACATGCTCCTGCAAACGCGCCAACGGCTTGTCAAGCCCATCCTTTGACATAGTTCTATCTCGGTTGCGCTCCTGTGGAAACAAAAACTCTGTGTGGCCAGTTATTAAACGCAGTTGTTCCAATTCATACAAAGCTAAAGAATTGAACGGAATAGAGTATTTAAACGGCTTGCTTTCATTCCCCGATTTGGCAGAAATTAACTCAATATTAGGATAACGAGTGTTAATATCTACGTCCGCCCAACACGCAACAAGTAAATGCTCCTGACGAACACCTCCCAAAGTAAGCAACAGACGCGCCAATCTGCCAGCCTTGCTCATGCAAGCCAACGACTCGTGCCACAATAACCACAACTGTTTATCAGTAAGCTGGTACTTGCCAACTTTTGGGTTTTTATTAAATGACGGCGTCTTATAAAACGGGTTATACCCTACAACATTAAATATCCCAGGAAACTCTTTCTCTCGAATAGTACTATCCTTATCGTATTTAGCCCCCCAAGTATAAGCGGCACTCAAAAAAGCAATCAACCGATCTGTCGCAGTATAAACACGGCGGACATAAAGCATATGATTAAATACTGGTGTCAAGTCTTCATAAACAATAAAACAGGCGCTTTTATTCAAAACACTTTGCGGCAACCGCTTGTTCTTTAATATGTGCTTAGTCAATGCCGACTTGAGATTTTCATATGAACGTCGTCCCTCCATGTGGTTTATATAACCTTCCACTAAAACCCGAAATGATAAAAAACCTTGCGCCTCTCTTTTTTTGAAAGCTTGCTCGGAGTAATGAGTCATTAACACCGAACCGGAAAGATCTGCTTTCGTCAAATTCTCTTGAACTTTGACAAATGCCTGGGTCATCGTTAAATAAGCTTTGTCTGGATACGTACTGCTAAAGTCAGAATAACAAGAACTGTGATAGCCTAAATGGTATTGCACCATCTTTTTACCGTTGCGATAACGGTGTGACAGACTGACCAATCCATTTTCACGAATCTCGGCATAAACCGACCCAGTTCCGCGCTTGGGTAAAGGAAATGACTTGCTGGCTTTCTGCTGTGCTTCGCGCATCAATGCGATTGTGTCATCCATCAGGTAAAACTCGTCCACTGGATCGTCGGTGACAGATAAAAATATGTCGTCCATCTCGGCTCCTGTATGTGTTGTTTTGACCATTGGGCCGATAAGCGTAGACCTGATGGTTAAACTGCGCAAAGTTGGACGACATGCGGTTTGTTGTGGCTAAGTTTGCACAATAATACAAAGAGTGTAAACTGTTATGTGACGGGGAGTGTGGCGGTGTTGTGAATGGGAATGAAAACATACGTACAGAAAAAAAAGGGCTGGCAAGTACTTTCTTGTAATCAGAGGGTCCCGAGTTCGACTCTTGGTGCCGGCACCAAATTTTCCTATGAAAATCATAGGGCTAGAAGC
>JAQFVO010000973.1 GCA_027942505.1 Endozoicomonas sp.
AAGTCCTTGATTCTATTGGTGCCGAAGACGAGACTCGAACTCGTACGCCCATACAGGCACTGCCCCCTCAAGACAGCGTGTCTACCGATTCCACCACTTCGGCTTTAAGCCCGCTTATAATCCCTGAAAACTCTTTAAAAATCAACAAGTTTTGCAACTTATTGCGTGCTCTCAGGACTCATAGAGCCAGTGCTATCAACGGGTTTGGACTGTAACACAGGTGCATCCGATGCGGTAGTTTTTTCCACCGCTTCAACCGAAAAAGGTGCATCATTAACCGGCACGATCTGCTCAATCTGAACAGATGGCAAACCGGCATCAGAAACGGCATCGGCTTTTTGTCTGGCGAACATGGCCAGACCAATGCTGGTGATGAAAAAAATCGTCGCCAGTATCGCCGTTGTCCGGCTCAGGAAGTTAGCAGACCCCTGACTTCCGAATACGGTTTGTGAAGCGCCTGCACCAAAACTGGCGCCTGTCTCCGCACCCTTGCCCTGCTGCAGCATGATCATAGCAATCACGCCAACAGCGGCCAGTACGTGTACAAAAAGAATAATGGTTTCCATCACTATCCTGCAGCGTGACAAATCGCCTTGAAATCAGCAGCGACCAGCGAAGCTCCGCCAATCAGACCACCATCAACGTCCGCCTGAGCCATCAGCTCTGCCGCGTTGTCTGGCTTCATGCTGCCGCCGTAGAGAATACGAGTCCGGTCCGCCATGGACTTATCGTTCTCTGCCAGCAGCGCACGGATGTCAGCGTGAACTTCCTGTGCCTGCTCAGGGGTTGCAGTAAGGCCAGTACCAATCGCCCAGACCGGTTCATAGGCAATTACAAAATTAGCAAGACGCTCCGGACCAGCTGCCCGGAGCACGGTATTAATCTGTTCGGCAACCACTTTCATGGTCGCGCCAGATTCGCGCTCTTCCAGGGTTTCGCCAACACACAGTACTGGTGCCAACCCGCTATCAACCAGAGCGCAGAATTTTGCGGCTACGTCCGCATCGGTTTCACCATAAATGGAACGTCGCTCAGAGTGGCCAATCAGGACGTATTCACAGCCAAGGTCTTTTGCCATAAGCGGTGACACTTCACCTGTGTAAGCGCCAGAGAGCTTGTCAGAACTGTTTTGCACACCAAACTTGATGTGCGAACCCTGTAACAGGTCACGAACCTGCTGAACATACAGGTAAGGCGGAAAAACAGCTACTTCAGCCTTGGTTTCAAGCCCTGAAAGAATTCCATCAACAAGCTCACGGACACTGCCTGAAGATCCATTCATCTTCCAGTTTCCGGCTACCAATGGCTGACGCATATCGATTACCTCCAAATCGCGAGCACGAGATAGTAACCTGAATACCATTCACTTTCAATGAATCAAGTACAACCAGCTCATGGAGAGGTAAGCATGCCTGACTGACCGATTCACCACCCTTACAACAGTGTGATGCAATCTTATGTCGGGCATGGTGACGACTGAAATACCGTCATTCGCCATTGTCTATCAAAATACTTCAGTCGTATATTCGCCAGTCAGCTCAGCACATCTCCTGCTGAACGACTTTAGCCAGTGTTTCGGCCTGAATCCGAACCTGCTCAGCATCCTCACCTTCAACCATCACTCGAATCAGCGGCTCAGTGCCCGACGCCCTGAGCAGAACGCGCCCTTTACCGGCCATATCCTGCTCTGCCTGCTGCACTGCGGCAACAATGGCGGGAATGGTGTCAGTATCACGCTTTTGCTGCACGCGAACGTTAATCATGGTTTGCGGATAGAGCTGAATCCCGGCCACCAGTTCCGACAGCGACTTATCCGTCGTGCGCATGGCTTCAAGCACTTTCAGGGCCGAAAGAATACCGTCGCCTGTTGTAGACGTCTCACGGCAAATAATATGACCGGACGACTCACCGCCTAGATACCAGTTGTTTGCCAGCAATAACTCGTTTACATAACGATCACCGACCTTGGCCCGGGCAAAAGGAATACCCTGTGCTTCCAGGGCTTTCTCCATGCCCAGATTGGTCATCAACGTCCCGACCACCCCACCACGCAAAACGCCCCGGGTCTGTCGATCCGTAGCAATAATATACAGCAGCTGATCACCATCGACGATCTGGCCCAGATTATCCACCATGATCACCCGGTCACCATCGCCGTCGAAAGCAATGCCGATGTCTGCTCCGGTCTCAAGCACCTTGGCAGCGAGAGCGGTGGGTTCAGTGGAACCGGCCATCTCATTGATGTTGATACCGTCAGGCGCAACGCCCATGGCAATCACCTCGGCACCGAGCTCCCGAAATACTGCTGGTCCCACCTGGTAAGTCGCACCGTGCCCGGCATCAATGACCATCTTCATGCCACGCAAATCAATCTGCGAGGAGGTACTTCCCTTGCAATATTCGATATAGCGACCGGCAGCATCGACCATTCGGGTGACCTTACCAAGGTTCTGCGAGTCAACAACATCAATCTTCGACTCCAGCAAAGTCTCAATTTTCATTTCGACTTCATCAGAGAGTTTGTTGCCATCACCGCCAAAAAATTTAATGCCATTGTCGTAAAACGGATTGTGAGAAGCACTGATCACAATGCCGGCCTGACCATTAAAGGTGCGGGTAAGGTAAGCGATGGCCGGCGTTGGCATTGGTCCGGTCAGTACGACGTCAATGCCCGCTGCCGACAGACCAGCCTCCAGGGCAGACTCAAACATATAGCCGGAGATGCGGGTATCCTTGCCAATAATGACCGTCCCCTGCCCTTCCTCGGCAAGAACCCGACCTGCCGCCCAACCGAGCTTAAGAACAAAATCTGGCGTGATCGGAAACTCGCCAACCTTGCCCCGAATACCATCAGTGCCAAATAATTTACGCACCACTGACTCCTACTACGATGAAATGAAGATGAGTGATAATCTCACTCATGCTGCTGAATCGCTAGTACAAAAACAGCAAGTGTGGTGCAGATTAGTATTTTCACTGTCGTTTATTAATCAGAAGCAACTGTAGATGGACTGAGCAAGCTTGAGAAATATACTTCGTGCCTGTTGTTGTAGGCTGAGCAATTTCACGCCTCGCTGACCGCTTGCATCAGGCGCAAAACATCAACCGTCTCGGCCACATCATGAACCCGGATAATCTGTGCCCCGGCCTGTGCCGCCAGCATGGCGGCCGCCAGACTGCCTGCCAGTCGCTCTTGCGCCTCACGCCCGAGGGTTGCCCCGATAAATGATTTGCGCGACATCCCGGCAAGCACTGGCAGACCCAGCTGGTGCAAACGTCGTAAATCGCGCAACATGGCCAGGTCGCAGGTGGGTGTTTTGCCAAACATCCCGCCACCAAAGCCGGGATCGAGAATCAGTCGCTCCCTGTTAATTCCAGCCTCCTGGCAGCGGGCCACGCGCTCCATCAGATACTGACTGACTTGTAGTATGACGTCGTCGTAGACAGGCACAAAGCCAGGCGCCGGCTGATCAACAAGCGAGTGCATCAACACCACCGGAACATTGGTCTGAGCCGCGGCTTCAAGTGCGCCGGTGCGTTGCAGTGCACGCACATCATTGATCATTCCCGCCCCTGCCTTGACTGTTTCGCTGATCACCAAAGGAGAGCTGGTGTCCACAGAGATAATCACATCAAACCGGGCCGCCAACCCTTCAACAACCAGGAGCACTCGCTCCAGTTCCTCCTCCTGGGTTGGTGCGCCAGAGGCACCTGGCCGGGTCGATTCACCACCAATGTCGAGAATATCTGCGCCATCGTTTACCATCTGTTCAGCTGCTACCAGCCAGCGGTCAGAACAGCGGCTCTGCTGGTAAAAAGAGTCCGGCGTTACATTCAGGATTCCCATCACTCTGGGCTTACTCAAGTCCAGCGTCTTACCCGCACAATCAAGCGTAAATCCGTCAGCCATGAAACCCCCTTACATAAAAAAAGGGCAGGATAAACCTGCCCTCAATCATTATAAATCGAACTGTGGATCAGTGTTCCCCGGCAGGGCCACCAATTGAGCTGTCCGACTTTTTAGTGTCATCCTCAGGCGCTTTCGCCTGGGGCTCCACCGGAGGCTTGGCACTATCATTACCCGAGTCACCAGAGTCTTTTGGTGGGCGAACTTCCCGGCCGGCCATAATGTCGTCAATCTGATCGCTGTCGATGGTTTCATACTGGATCAGGGCATCAGCCATAACGTCGAGCTTATCGCGGTTATCCACCAGAATCTGGTGAGCGCGGTTGTAGCACTCATCAATTACCCGACGGACCTCTTCATCGATCAGCCTGGCCGTTTCACCCGAAACGTTCATTCTGGAACCACCACTGCCGTAGTTTTTGCCAAGGAACACTTCACCTTCGTCTTCATCGTACAACAGTGGGCCCAGCTTTTCAGACAGACCCCACTTGGTCGCCATGCTTCGGGCAATATGCGTCGCACGCTGAATATCGTTGGAAGCACCGGTAGTAACGCCGTCTTTACCCAGCGTCATCTCCTCGGCAATACGACCACCGAACAGTGAACAGATCTGACTCAGCAGCGCCTGACGGCTCTGACTGTAGCGGTCTTCTTCTGGCAAGAACATGGTCACACCCAGGGCACGGCCACGGGGAATAATGCTGACCTTGTACACCGGATCATGATCTGGCACCAGGCGCCCGACAATGGCGTGACCAGCCTCATGATAGGCGGTGTTGCTCTTCTCTTTGTCGCTCATCACCATGGACTTGCGCTCGGCACCCATCATGATTTTGTCCTTGGCCATATCAAACTCTTTCTGGCCCACGGTGTGCTGGTTGGCACGGGCAGCAAACAGGGCCGCCTCGTTGACCAGGTTAGCCAGGTCAGCACCGGAGAAGCCGGGCGTACCGCGAGCGATAACCGATGGCTTAACGTTGTCGGATACTGGCACCTTACGCATGTGCACTTTAAGAATCTGTTCACGACCACGGATGTCTGGCAAACCAACCACCACCTGACGGTCAAAACGACCAGGGCGCAGCAGGGCCGGGTCAAGCACGTCGGGACGGTTAGTTGCCGCAATAACAATAATACCGTCGTTTGCTTCAAAGCCATCCATCTCGACCAGCAGCTGGTTCAGGGTCTGCTCACGCTCATCATGACCACCGCCCATACCGGCACCACGGTGACGACCAACGGCATCAATCTCGTCGATAAAGATGATGCAAGGTGCCTGCTTTTTGGCCTGTTCGAACATGTCACGAACCCGCGAAGCACCCACACCCACGAACATCTCTACGAAGTCGGAACCGGAGATGGTGAAAAACGGTACTTTCGCTTCGCCGGCAATCGCTTTGGCGATCAGAGTTTTACCGGTTCCCGGCGGGCCAACCATCAGCACACCTCGGGGAATACGGCCGCCCAGACGCTGGAATTTACCCGGGTCTTTCAGGAAGTCGACCAGCTCCTGTACGTCTTCCTTGGCCTCTTCAACACCTGCCACGTCGGCAAACGTGGTTTTGATCTGGTCTTCAGACAGCAGGCGTGCCTTGCTCTTGCCAAAGCTCATGGGGCCACCGCGGCCACCACCGCCGCCTTGCATCTGGCGCATAAAGAACATAAACACCGCAAGGATAACCAGAATCGGGAAGCTGGCCACTAGCAATTGCGTCCAGATGCTCTGCTTCTCGATCGGTTTGGATTCCACCTGCACATTGCCGCGCAGCAGATCATCCATCAGTTTGCTGTCGGGTACGGCCGGTGGCAGGTTGGTTTCAAAGCGTTCATTGTTATTCAACGTGCCGGTGATGGTGTATCCATCAATCATGACTTTGCCGACCTGACGATTCTCCACCATGCTGATGAAATCGGAATACGCAACCTTCTGGGTCGAGGACTGCATACCATCGAAATTTTTAAAGACGGTCAATAGCACCAAGGCGATAATGACCCAGAGAATCAAATTTTTTGCCATATCATTCAAGGGGCTAACCTCTTTTGGGCGTGACTGAGCCTCAGATATTCATTTATTTGAGCACTGTGCCTGATGCACATGTGCCTGTGTCCAACGATACACGATCGACGTCTTGTGCGACAGTGGTTGTCATCTATCAGACCGATTAATGCACCCTATTACTACTAAGCCATCAGTGCGCATTACGTCCTGAAGCCGCTGGCCAGTAAGTAAACCTCCCGGGAGCGGGCTCGTGAGGCCTGCGGCTTACGTGTCTGTACCTTATCAAAGCTGGTTTTCATATCCCTCAAGTACTCGTCAAAGCCTTCACCCTGGAAAACTTTGGTCAGGAAAACACCCCCTCTACGTAATACCTGACGGGACAGATCCAGTGCCAGCTCCACCAGGTACATGGCGTTGGGCTGATCAACGGAAAGTGCACCACTCATATTGGGGGCCATATCGGAAATTACAAGATCCACCTGATCAGCACCGATGGTCGCCAGTATCTGCTCCAGAACAGTCTCCTCGGTAAAATCACCTTGGACGAAATCAACACCGGCAATGGCATCCATGGGCAGAATGTCGGAAGCAACCACCCGCCCCTGCTCACCAACGAGCTGTACGGCGACCTGGGACCAGCCTCCCGGTGCAGCACCGAGATCGACAACCTTACTGCCTGGACGAAAGATGTGATCTTTCTCCTGAATCTCCAGCAGTTTGTAACTGGCTCTGGAGCGCCAGCCCTCTTTTTGCGACTGCTTGACATAGTGGTCATCAAAATGTTCTTTCAACCAGCGACCACTGCTTTTGGATCTCGCCATAATCTCTCGCACAACAATATAAAGCCAATAACGAAAAAAGGCAGCTGACGTTTTTAACATAAAACAGCGACTACTTACCTTCGTCTTAGACAGAAACCACTACTTTTGCCACGTTTGAGCGTATGTCGGTCCCACTACCCGGCTATTGGCGCAACGTTATGTTTACTGGAAAACAATCCCGGGGCACCGGGCAGCTAAAAACGTCAGTGGCTCCTGACAATTACCTACGGGCGATGTGTCAGTAGCAACAATCGAGAAGAACCGGGTGTCACCGCCAACCATTGCGGCGCATAGTACCGCATCCGGCAAAACGGGAATAGCTCGGCAGCTTACTTCACCAGGCCGTGCCCGGATAGCAGCAGCATGGATGACAGCTTTTCCTGATCCAGCGTTTCGCCACTGAGTACGCTGGCTAAAATCTCACTGCCAAACAGTTGCGGGGAAAGAATCACATCGGCCTTAACCTGACGAACCTTGTTCATATTTCTTGCATCATTAACCACCAGTACCGTCTTGATGTTGGGGTTCATATCCTTGGCCGTCAGAACAACAAAGGCATTGGTGGCATCATCATCAGACAGCGCCAGCAACGCCTGACAGTCGGCAATTCCAGCCTTGTCCAGCACGGCATTGTCGGTAAAATCCCCGGAGACCAAATCCAGTTCACAGCCCACTTTTTGCTCCAGCTGAGCCAGCTCCACCTCCGGGCAGGCGGCAACAACGGTGACCCCAAGGCCTTTTTGCATCAACTGACTGATGGTTCCCATGGCCAGAATAGAAGTACCGCAAACAATAAAATGCTCTTTTCTTACCATGCTGTCCCTTCTCCTCTGCGCAAGCTTATCAATACCCCGTCGAATCATTGAGCCACAGACTGTAGTCAGTGATGTGGCAAACACCGTAATGCCTCCGACAATCATCGAAGTGGTAAACAACCGGGCCGACTCCGTGACCGGAACAATATCGCCATACCCTACCGTTGTCATGGAAACCACGGAAAAGTAAAAAGCCGTGGCCAGATCATTGATCCGTGGTGCAAAACCGCTGCCAAAGTAGAGCGTGCCGAAACTGCCGTAGAGCAGCAGAACTGAGAAACTGATAATGGCGAAGATACCGTCTGCTGTGGCGCTGGAGCGATTAAAATCCCTGCCAAGCAGCATAACGGCCGCAAGCGTCGCGACACAGAAGATCCCCCTTGCATGGGGCTGTGGGTGATAATGTATTGTGTACAACAAGGCCACAACCAGCAGGAAGACAGCTACAGCCCAGGCAACCCTGGCCCGAAACATCATCCCCAGGGCGTTGAGCATCAGAAACAGACCCAACAAAAACCAGGGCCCACTGGCTATATCAGACCAGTCGAGGGCGAGGGCGTTATTAATTTCAATTCCGGCCGACAGGCTGAAGCTAACTCCCCGAATGTTTTTGAAAATCAGCAAGCCGTTGATAAAAACCGCAAAAGCAGCGGCGAAGTGCCGGTACTTGCGCCAGAGCTTCGCCACTACACGCCAGAAAGGGAGAGATGATAGCAATGACCTGTCCTGCACTTTGTTGCCTGTAGCAAAATCAGAATATAGTGCAATCGTGCATATCACCCGGGAAAAAAACGACGTAACTTTTTATCCACATTGGCGTCATCCGGATGATTTACCAGACTTCTGCCATCCCCAACTAACGATTACAGTCGTTTATTCAGTAGCAGAAGACAGATGATCAGACTTTCATCAACAGCCAGAAAACGATAGCATCTGCGCCCGCAATGCTGGCAATACTGAGCCGGGACGATTACCCCCTCACCCAGTCAAACCTTTCCAGAAGATCACGTCATGCACTTATGACGGAACCTTATCAAGGAACAGTAAAGATGAGCTTAAATGCCGCCAAGAAGAAACATTTTCGCAGTATCGGCCACAACCTGAATCCGGTAGTTATTGTTGCTGACAAAGGGCTGACCGACGGCGTGGTGGAAGAGACACTGCGAGCGTTGAATGACCATGAACTGATCAAGGTAAAGTTCAACATCGGTGATCGGGAAGTTCGCCAGCAACTGATCAATGAACTGGTCAGCACTACCGATGCGGATCTGGTTCAGACCATCGGCAAAGTTGCCCTGCTGTTCAAAGCGGCGGACAAACCCAACCCAATGCTCTCCAACCTGCTGCGTGTTCAGGGGTGATAGAGGAAGGGCCGCTGCTGCGGCCTTTCACGATCAGTGACCCGCCACCTTGGCCGCAAGCAGTGCCTGCAGCGCGTAGATGTTGGTTTTGCCGTTAAACTCCATCTTGATGGGTTCAGGCTGACTGGATACCCATATTCTCAGCTCTGCGTCCAGGTCGAAGTGACCAGCAGACTCCACAGCAAACATGGCGATGGACTTGTAGGGTATTGAGCGGTACTCCACCTTCCTGCCGGTCAAGCCCTGCTTATCAATCATAATCATGCGGTAATTGGTCAGCACGACCATGTCCCGAATCAGCTTGTAGGCCAGCTCCACCGATTCCGACGGACTGAAAATTTTGGCCAGATCAGCCTTTGCATCAGCACTGTTAATTTCCCCGGCATTACCCAGCAAACTATCTAATAATCCCATTACCTATCTCCTGTGACACGCCAAATTTAGCGGCACTTCTTAGGGTAGACATTAAGCGCCTACTCCCCGCTTCGGGAAGCTAAAGATGGAACCACGAAGGACACTAAGAGCACGAAGGAAAAGAAAGTCTCTTCTTTGTGTCCTTCCTGGTTCCATCCGAAAGCTATTGATAATGGAGGGTAAGCTTAATGTCCACCCTGAGAAGCGTGGCAAAGACTACATGGCCACGGGATGGACGGGACCATTTACGCATTGATTGAAAGCAGGTGACAGTTTGTTTAACAATCAAGAGCTTTTAGAGTGTGAGGTGACCATTCTCTGTATTCTTATAACCTTTGTGTTAGATTCAGCAGTGATAATGTATAGAGAAATTGGAGACTAGTCACTCTTAGGGGTTTAAGTTCAAGGGATGAATTTCCCAACCTGACATAGCATTTTGATCAGTATTGATGTTGCTGTATGATTCTTGTCTACCTCATTCCAGGAGTTTTTCTCTAGGTTCACTATTTTATCCCCTTAACAGAAAACACTAAAAAAACTACAATTCAACCAGAAAACA
>JAQFVO010001007.1 GCA_027942505.1 Endozoicomonas sp.
TGAAGAAGCGGGGTTCCCCGGTTCTGACGGTGCCTTTGTTTGATGAGGTTTGCAGGTACTGGTACAGCCAGCCCATACCCAGGCGGTAAGGTGTGGCGGTTAAACCGAGCACCTTCAGATTGGGGTTCAGTTGTTTAAAGTGGTTAATCACTTTGTGGTAGCTGGCGTCTTTCTCCATGGATACCCGGTGGCACTCATCAATGATCAGCAGGGTAAAGGCTTGTTGTCCGGGCCCATGACCAAAGCGCGTCAGATTGCGCACCACGCTCTGCACACTGCCGAAAATGACCTGTTCACTGTCTTCTTTCAAACCAAGGCCTGCGCTGAAGATGGACGCATTCAGACCATAGCTCTGATACTTGGCATGGTTCTGCTCGACCAGCTCCTTGACATGGGCCAGCACCAGCACCCGCCCGCGAGCAATGCGGGCCAGCTCGGCAATCACCAGGCTTTTGCCGGCGCCGGTGGGCAGCACCAACAACGCTGGCTCATCGGATTGACGAAAATGGCGGATGACGCTGTGAACGGCATTTTTCTGGTAGGGACGGAGTTGGTAAGCCATGACCTGTCTGGACAAACTGTGGGTTAGAGCGCAGTGATAGCACAGAACCTGGCGGAACTAAACAGGGGGGATCATTGTCCCAGATCACGATCCTTTAAGACCACAACAACAACCCTCAAGGCGGTTGTCAGGTTCCTGCTCTGTACTCCATAACGATGGAACCCACGGACAGGTAGCCTTAATGTCTGCCCTGAGCATTAAATCTCGCCGCTAAGGAGGGAGATCATGAATTCTCGAGCAGTGGATAATAATGGGATGCCCTGCACGGTGATTGATGTCGAACCCGAGTCTGACGAAACCGGGTGTACCAGCTTTTATCCGGTAGCTGCCAGCAGATGGCTGCCCTCTTCATTAACAGGTTTTGTCAGCAACCAGTTCGCTCTGGCTGGGCGCAAAGTCGCCTGCATTGAGCCTTTAGCCACATCTCTGATGCGCCGTTATGTGCGTGACCAGGATTTTGAAAGTGCTCAATGGATGATTAACGGTGGTATGGTTCTTAATTCCTCACACAGGGAACTGGTGCGTCAGGCGGTGGTCAATGGTGACGACAACATGTTGGTGCTGCTGCTCAAAAACAGCGAACCTTCTGGCTCCCTTTTC
>JAQFVO010001009.1 GCA_027942505.1 Endozoicomonas sp.
TGAGTGAAGGCGATCTTCGACACGTGGTGGTAATAGGTTTTGGGAAGGGTTTTTCTAATGACATTCTGAGTAAACCACTGGCCATCCGAGTCAATGCTGCCTATGGCGGCATTCACGTACAAGTCAGGCACTAACAATAAATGTTGGCTGTACCATCGGTGTTTGTGGGTACATTTGGCCAGAACGTGACAACCATTCGGGCTGAACACCACTGCCTTATCAGAACACGTATAACTGTCATTTTCCGGTTTAAGGTAATTGATGCTGCCAGAGCTTACCCACGACCCACTCCTGCTTCTCTTGAGGAAACAAACATCGTCAGCGCGGAGCAGGGCGATATAGAGACCGTCAGGGCAGAACAGTGCATCTCGAACAGTGGTAAAACACCCCGTACAGTGCCAATAGTCATCTCTTTCCAGGTCATAAATGGTTGCATTTCCTGGTTGCAGATACACCAGCGTCTTTCTGTCATCTGAAAGCTTGAAAATACTTTTGGCTGACAGGTTCAGAGTCAACCGGGCAGGGGAGTCTGCTACAGACAGCCCTACCACCTGCACGGTCTTGCCCTCATCCCGGTTATAGACACGACCGTTGTTGGTCAATTCCAGGTCGGCATCGAACCGCAGATAGTCTACATATTCTCTGCTATACCTGAATCGGCGGTCACTGCTCCAGAATCCATCGCTATCCGCTTTCCAGTAGGTAACCTCACACCGCGTAATATTATCCAGTCCCAGGCGGTTAAAACTATTGTTTATAAAAAATCTCTCAATAGTCAAACCATCATCATCATAAGGTTCTGCCTCAATGCATCCTCTGGGTTCGAGAGAAATAGCCGTCGAGCTGATCAACCGCTGACGAAGGGAGTGAGTGAACTCGATGCACATTGCCGGACTGAACTGAACAGGAAAACTGTATCCACAAGCGAGCTTCTTCTTCCTGATCAGGTTTATCAGTTGGCGATTACCGGTCGCCATTTGCTGGTAAAATCGCTGTTGGTTTTTCGGCAGAGAGAGGTAGTGTCGGATGTTGGACAATCCACAGGCCATCAGGGATGACTCCAATTTCCAGCTCACTCTGCCGAGGTTGTCCATGTCTTGCATTGACAAGTACTGGGCAATTGTTTCCACGATATTAACGGGCATTACGGTGATCCACCGGCCACAGAAGTTTCCGGGCTGGTGATCCACCTCTTCGCGAGCCTGAAAAACGGCTGCTCCGCTCTTGCGGGTTGCTGGCGATAACATCAATTCAACCTATTGGCAGCACAAAAAACGTTATGAAAGCGCGTTGTCTTTATCAGGTT
>JAQFVO010001010.1 GCA_027942505.1 Endozoicomonas sp.
ATTAGCGTAGCTGCTGGTGTTATCTCTTTTTTCAAATCACTCCATCCTGATTATGCGTCGGGTTCCATACAGATGGAGCTTCCGACACTCTGCGCCGATCCACCGGAAAAAGGCTATCACTCCCTGTTGGAGCGTACTGTGCTGGCGACCAAGATAATCTGTGCTTACGTCGGTCTGCCTGCAACTGCTGTTTCCTGTATCGGAGGGGCGACGAACTTCTCTGCAGTTGTCCGCTGGCTTAGCAGCAATCTCGCGGCAATGGTAGCAGATAACGTCGCCAGAGGGACGACGAAAACCAGTCTCCAGCCCGGAAAAAACTGCGGCACAGAACATGCCATCAGTCGGCTCGGTTGCCCAAAACAGCTATCGGGCTGGGTGCTGCTTCCTGTCTGTGTACAGTTGGTGCTGCGCCAGCTTCTGGCCATGAGCACTGGATCGTGGTGGATGACAGCAGCGTGCTGGATAAAATCGGTCGTGATCCTGCCTATCCGCTCGACGGCCGGTATCGCCAGCTTGCCGATATTGATGCCGGTGACTTGTCTGGCCCGATTGGCAACACAACCCACCCATTTGTTGGTGAATACGACGGCCGTTGTCAATCCATTGATCAACTCAGGCACTGCTTCGTCCAGAAGCTTGATGGCAATGGCCGGATTGACAATGTGCGTTTTACCCGGGCCGACATTTCCTCCAGCAAGAAGGTTGGTGTGGTTGCCTGCGAGCTGTCCGGCAATGCCACCTTGGGCAATATTGTGGTTCAACAAAGCACTGTTGCTGGCTTGGGTACCTATGCGCCAGCCGGCATCGGGGCCGGAGTTGCCAATAACAAGACGCTCATCAACGGTTTTAGTACGTTGAATTGCACGACAAAAACGTCAGGAAGCTTCTCGGCTGCAGGTGCCGTAGTGGGGGTTGCCCACGGAATCATCAACAATACCAGGCTGGATAATGCCAGGGTTGAGACGCTCGGTGTAGGCTCTGATGCCGGCGGTGGTGCCGGGGCGGCTTATGGATCGATAAATAACACCATGATGATTAATGGCAACGTGATCACTCACGGGATACTGGCCAACGCTGGCGGCGGTGCCGGAGTGGTCAAGTCGAAAGCAACAGTTGCCAACACGTTGCTTGTCCGTTCCAGCTTAAGCACCCATGGGTCTGATGCCTATGCTGCTGGTGGCGGGGGCTGGGCTTCCGGCACCGTCATCAATACGACGATGGCAGACAGTAGAGTTGAAACTTCTGGTGAATGGTCTTGGGCGGCTGCCGGCGCAGGATGGCTCACTTCCTATGGCAAACTTGTTAATACCACTGGGCTGCGTACAGTGATCAGGACGGTAGGAGAGACCGCAGACGCGGCAGTGGGTGCCGGGCTTACTTTGGGTGATGTCGAGGGAGTGGTGTGTTTTGAGAGCCAGGTTTCCATCTTGGATGGGCATGGTGCTATAGGAGTAGGCAAGCTCTCTGGTTCTGCAGTTGGCGTCGTTGCTTATAAATGCCATGTGAGAACCTATGGGGCCGGTAGTGGAGCGGGATTTGGGTATGGCGTTAAAAAGTCGGGTGGGGATCTTCGTAACCTCACAGGTATGTACAGCAGGGTGAATGCTTCAGGCTGGCAGGCGAAAGAGGGCATCAATGGGGGCGTTTCCCCTTTCCTTTGTAACGCTTCAGTGGGAGATAAGTACGAGTCACCTCCCTGTTGCAACCATGCCACAGAAAAAACCTGTCTGCCTATTCCGGAAGATGCCTGCAAACTCGCAGACCCCCGAGTGCTGACGAGCGATTGCCGGCCCGTAGTACCACCTTATTTTGACGCTGAAAAAGGCTACGATTTTGTCTGTCCGGCTTTGCCAACGCTGGCGCCCCCGGTAGCTGCCATGAGTATGGTGGCGTTGGCAGGGGGGATCGTGGCGGGAGTTGTCGTTCTCGGTCTGGCTGGTATGGCTGGTTTTGCCCTCTATTGTCATTATCACCCAAAAAATGGCA
>JAQFVO010001020.1 GCA_027942505.1 Endozoicomonas sp.
TGGCAGAACATCGCCATTTCTGGCGTTATGCAAATATTAAATCAGTGTCGTTTAATCAGCCATACCTGATCGATGCCCGGCAACAGCTGGCAGTGGCGGGTGCCTGGTGTGCCGGTGGCCGAGTTGAAGGCGCCTGGTTGTCTGCGGTCAGGCTGGTACAGGCGCTTGTTGGGCGTACGACAATGAATAGTTAATGCAGTGCTTTTTCCTGTTTTCATTACCTTTGGGGGCCCGACACTGTATGCAGATTATACGCGATGAACTGAAGTTGGTGCCGGGTCGTTCTGGTGGCCGATTTCCCTGCAAACGCTTGTGCTTTCTGCTCTTTTCTCTACCAATACTGCGTGGCAGTATGGAAGGGGAAGGTGTCAAGCATCCACCGTAAGCCACTGTCTGAGGTCAAGATGTTTGGAATGGTCTTCGGGGTTAATAAAACGAATGTTATAACGGTATGTGCCGGGCCTCACGCTGTCATCAGCAGAAAAGGTAATGACGGTTTGCGGAGCGCTAAAATATCCACCGCT
Source organism: Endozoicomonas sp. (assembly GCA_027942505.1). Lineage (GTDB taxonomy): Bacteria > Pseudomonadota > Gammaproteobacteria > Pseudomonadales > Endozoicomonadaceae > Endozoicomonas. The sequence goes on from JAQFVO010001020.1 coordinate 525, forward strand.
TGTTCGGTGTGTAACACCGCTATGGGTCCATGTGATTCCCACTGGCAGAAGACTCAGGCTAAAGCCCCAGGGGATATCGTTCTGGGGGCCATATCCAATATCTGCAAGTGCTGCCCGGTACTGTGCCCGAAATGTTCCTCCCCTGGTAATGCGGCAATTGTTGAAATAGTCACATCGGGATAGTCTTACCGAAGGTTGGTTTCGCGTTGGCTTTGTAGTGTTTAAATCAACACGAAAGCGTATGGTGCCGTTTTGCCGATCAACATCCATTATATCAATAGTAAGGCCCAGAGGGTCGAAGGAGAAATGGTCGGTAATGGCAACGTCGGTCAAGTCCTGGTAATCAATGGCAGGTGTTTTCGGGGTAGCGTCTAGTAACGTATTGTCTTTAAAGACCAGCAGACCACTGGTCACCTTATCAAAAACCGGATTGAACAGCCCGTAATCAAGTCTGGTTGGTTGCCGAAACTCCAGCCATATGTCAGAACACATGAATTTCTTATAGTTTATTTTTACCGCGTTCTTACCACTGCCCTGGGTGTTCAGATGGTTAAGTGTGATTTCATGGCTGCCAGAGGCAGAGTCAAGGAAAACAATATCCTCATCGGTCAACCAGTTAATACGGTGCTTATCATGAGCATTCAGGCTATTGCCATAAAATCTCGCCGAAGACAGGGCGTCGAACATATTGAAGTGACCATGGTTGCAACGCCCCAGCAATACGTTTTCACAGTATTTTACAAGACTGTGGTGGGCTAACCGTTTGGTGTGTAGAAACTCATGGAATATAACTCCCTCAAACTCCCTCAGGTTTTCGCCTACCGGATTGGTATAGCAACGCTCCCGCCCAGAGTAAATGTTATGTTCGTAGAAACAGTGATTGTCCATATCATAAGGCTTGATAAATTTATCAAACAGAGATTTTTCAGGATAAAATGTGCCATCAATGATGACGTGATCTTTGCCAGGGTACGCGACTCCTTTCTTATCAACAATTTGCTGTTTATCATCCCACACTTTTAACACGTAATCGTACTTGTTGAGATCCAGCGAACCATTTCGTTTTGCCTGTACCACCCCCCTGATATTCGACCAGATGAGTCCATTAAGCTTCGCGTTCCAGTATTGATCGACAACATCATACCAACCGAATTTGCTAACTTTACCGAATCCTTCCTTATGATAGCTATTGCTTCTGATCAGGCTGTTGGCCTGATTGCTGATACGTCCATGTAGTTCATCGATATCAAATTGTGGTGTTTCACCCTCTTTCTTAATGTAAATAACAGCAACATCATGGAGAACGTCTGGCGGTGTGGTGGGGACTATTGCAGGCGTCGGAAGTGTCGCTTTAGTGGTGCCGGGTGAAATTGTACTGGTTGCAGTGGTGATGCTTTCAGTGGTGCCGGGTGTACTGGTTGCGGCGGTGATGATTTTAGTGGTGCCGGGTGCAGTTGAGCTGGCTGCGGTGTTGATGATTTCAGTGGTGCC
>JAQFVO010001028.1 GCA_027942505.1 Endozoicomonas sp.
TCTGCAAAGATGAACAACAGCTGACCAGTACAGTCACCAGCTTGCCGGCAAACGAGTTCTCACAGAGGAAACGACTGGCCACCCGGGCGCCAAGACCGATGACATCGGGCAGGCGTCCGGCCACGGGTAAAGTCAACTGAAATGACGGGCTGTCATCTGTGGCCGGTACCAATGACGAAAAGAACAGCCTGGCAACCCTGACCGGACTAATGGCAGGATTTTTCTGCCTGCTTCCCTGTTTGGCTGCACACGCTGTGGTTGGCACAGCGAAATATTTATCGGCGACATGACTCACTGGAAGACTCACTAACTTTTCCTCTACATGACACAAAGCCATCAGGACGTACTTTTGTATAAGAGAATTTACAGATAGTTGACCTGAACCAATGACCGATTGCGCATGCAATAACGCAGCCACACGACGTATTGTCGCCACAGTCAATATGCGACTGATCAGCTACCTGTTGATCAATGACGAGACCGGGAAAACAACTCCAAAAACCATCACCGACATATCTTCAAACACAACCCGGCAGGCTGAACTGATGACATAAGCTATGCCACATCTGAAACAGAAATCATTGTTGATTTCGCACAATGTACCCACACCTTTGGCCAAGTTGTGGGATTAGACATAGAAGTAATTAGTTAGTTCCAGCTGTGAGATAAGAGTGAACATATACTCCTGCTGTTGAGGATCCGACAGCAGTACGTATCTAAGGGTTGGTGTGACAAACTACCCACCACCAGGGGTTTGTCCTTAAATAACTTCCGCATTTCCAGGGGCGCTACCCACTGCCCGCCTCCCGCTACGCACGTGTGCTTTTGCGGGCAGCGGCTTAGCTGGATAGTGCTATTTTTACCTTTGGAAAAAAATTCGCTTTTTTTTCGTCGTACCTGTAAGCAGAACTGACCAGCTTGTTTTGCCTCTCCCACGAGAGCTGCACTAGGCTTTGGTACGCTTGTTAAACCAGTAATTCCAACAACAAGGTAAAAAACTATGGAAGCATCTCCACAGCAAATTGGCAGATCTTTAATTCGCGCAGCATCAGACACGTTTGGCACAGCAAGTGGACATGTTT
>JAQFVO010001056.1 GCA_027942505.1 Endozoicomonas sp.
ACGGAGACACAGAGGAAAAGCTTTTTCTCTTCTCCGTGTCTCTGTGCCTCCGTGGCAATTTTCTTTCACGGCAAAGACACGGAGACCACAAAGGAAAAGAAAAGCTCTTCTTCGTGCCCTTCGTGTTCTTCGTGGTTCCCTTCTATTCTGGGCCTTTTGTGACAACCTCCTTCACAGGAATGACACACGACGCATCAGTCGGCTTTACGACAACCGGTCAGATTTCTAAAGAAGCGACGATTCTCATCACTTTCCAGCAGTTCATCAATGGATTTAGTTAAACGACGACGCCAGTTTGGATACTCACTACTGGTACCTGGTACGTTGACCGGTGAGTCGATCATCATCATATCCTCAAGCTGGAACGCGGCAATTTGTGACGCCGACAGGGCCAGGTAATAACTGAAATGCTCCATCAACTCACGGCTGAATGCCGGTGCCGTATCAGCAAGTGGATCGATGCCTCCAGGCAACTCACCCAGCTCTGCCAGAGTCATGATCACCGCCTTGCGAGTCTGCTCACGGGCATCGTGATCGGCCGCGGCACGCTCGGCAGTGTAGAAGCCCAGCGACAACATCAGGTCAATATCATTGCCATCCCACCAGCCTTTCAGGGTTGGCGTATCATGACAGACCAGCATGGCGAGTGCTTTTTCCCGGTACTCGCCCGGCAGCAGATAACGGTCTTTTTCCTGCTGGAAGATACCCATGACACTGCCGTACATCCTTGCTGGCGGCAGGCTGTCGGTGATCTCCTGAGGCACCACGCCCAGGTCTTCACCAAACACCAGGCACTGCTGACGATGACTTTCCAGCTTGATAATGCCCAGCAAGTCCTGCAGCGGGTAGTGCACATAACAGCCGTAACGGGCGCCTTTATTCTCGATGTCGCCGTTCGGGCACCACCAGAGACGGAACAGCCCCATGGCATGATCGATACGCAGGGCACCGCAGTTGCGCATATTGTTGCGAATCACTCAACAAACGGCTGGTATCGCTCTTGTTTCAACACCACCGGATTAAACGGCGGCAGTCCCCAGTCCTGCCCCATAGGACCAAGACCATCCGGTGGCGCTCCGGTGCTGGCTTCCAGCACAAACAGGTTGCGATCCGCCCAGACGTCAGCGCCATTGCTGTCGACACCCACAGCCAGGTCGCGGTACAGGCCCACCATCATGCCAGCGTCTTTGGCTTTTTGCTGGGCAGCGTGCAGCTGTTCATCCATCTGCCACTGCAAGTATTTAAAGAAGGTAATGCGCGCCTGGTGTTTTTTGGCAAAGGCTTTCACTTCCTTGCTATCTGGCTGCTGGTACGCTTGCGGCCAGCAGCGCCAGCCCCAGCTGTTGATATCGGTTTTGCGAAAGTGCTCAAACAGCGCATCGAACAAGGCGAACTGATCCAGTCGTTCCCCCCGTGACTGACAGAAAGCGGCAAATGCCTTGTCACGCTCACTGCTCTTGCCCAGGTGCCGCTGTTCAAACTGCACAAACAACGTTTCCAGTACACGCATTTTTAATGGCGCAACCTGGTCGTACGACACAAGATCAGAAGTGCGCAATTCATCCAGCAGCCCCTTGTGGCTGTCAACAATAGCCTGAGCCGCCGGGCAATCGGCGTACTCCGCCACCTGCTCCGGATCGATGTAGAGCACATTATCAAACAGACGGGTCGAAGGGCTGTACGGCGAGCAGTGCAGCGGGTTGGAAGGGTAAAGCGCGTGCACCGGATTGAGGCCGACAAAGTCAGCACCTTGCTCACCCATACCGGCCGCCAGTGCGCCCAGGTCGGTCAGATCACCCATACCCCAGTTGCGCCCGGAGCGAACAGTATAGAGCTGAATACCAGTGCCCCAGATCTTCTTGCCCTGTTTCATGGCCTCTGGCTCATAGCACACTTCAGGCACCACAATCAGGCCCGCATCGCTGCTAATGCCCTTGGCCTTCACGGCCATAGAGTGATAACCCAGCGGCAGGTACTCAGGCACTGTCACCTCAAGAGCGACAAACTCTTTGCCACCAATCGTCACGGCGTCGTGCTGTGCAGCCGCGGTAAGATCGGCACAATGTAACACTTTATCGCCATTTTCCAGCGTGATCGTCAAATCAACAGACGATGGACGTTTGTTTTGCAAGCAGCGCAGCTCAAAGGTAAACGTCGATCCCTGGTGCACCACAACGACCGGTGCCAGCGCTGCCTGCCACTGTCCCAGCTCAGTATCAGCAATCGCCTTGCTCAGCGTCTCATTGCTGGCCAGATCAAACCCCATCGCTGCCAGCAGGGGAATCTTGTTCTGGCTGTCAATGTCGACCGGTGTGCCGTCCCAGTCCAGGTATCCGCTGGCCACGCCGCACAGGTCACCCAGGCGATCAATTAATTGAAGATCAAGCATAATTCTACTTCGCCAATGAATTAGTCAAATTTTGGTGACTGGGTCCGTTTTAATGCCTTGCCGTCAGCGTCGAACAGATGACAGTTTTCGGCCGGAACACCAACACGGAATTCTGATCCACATTCACGACGCATAGAGTCTTCTATGCGAGCAATAAATGCCTCGTGAATATCAGGGTGTTTCATATAGACAAACGACTCATTACCAAGACGCTCTATGGTCTCAATGGTGCCGGTAATCCAGTTCTTGCCAGTGTCATTACTGTCTTTTTTCAACACATCCTGTGGACGAATTCCGAGAGTCACCTTGTCTCCGGCACTGGCACTACTGGTGTCGTTACACACCGTCAACTCGGTACCACATTCCAGTTTGATTTTGCTCTCACTCTGGCCACAGGCGACGATGGTAGCCCGGAAGAAGTTCATCTTCGGTGAGCCGATAAAACTGGCCACGAACAGGTTACATGGGTTGTGGTACAACTCCAGCGGCGCCCCCACCTGTTCCAAATTGGTTTGTGCACCGTCTGCCAGTGGGCTGAGCACCACAATACGGTCTGCCAGTGTCATGGCCTCCACCTGATCGTGGGTGACATAGATGGACGTGGTCTTCAGTCGGGCGCGCAGACGGGCCAGTTCCTGACGCATCTGTACCCGCAAGGCGACGTCCAGGTTGGACAGCGGCTCATCAAACAGAAACAGTCGTGGCTCCTGGACAATAGACCGGCCGATGGCCACCCGCTGACGCTGACCGCCAGACAGTGCCTTGGGCCGGCGCTCCAGCAGTTTTTCCAGCTGCAGCATCTTGGCCGCTTCGGCCACCCGGCGGTTGATTTCGGCTTTGTCTACCTTGGCCAGCTTGAGGCCAAACTCCATGTTTTCCCGCACGCTCATGTGCGGGTAAAGAGCATACGACTGGAACACCATACCAACACGACGCTCATTGGGTGGCATCTCGTTGGCGCGCTCGCCACCGAGTTCCAGCAAGCCGGAGCTGATGTCTTCCAGGCCGCAGATCATACGTAATAAAGTGGACTTGCCGCAACCGGACGGCCCTACGAAGGCAACAAACTCACCGTCCTCTATGTGCAGATTGATGTTCTTCAGAACAAAGCTTTTGCCGTTGTCGTAACTTTTATCAAGATCGGTCAGCTTAACTTCAGCCATGTCGTTCTCTTTTACCTGAAAAAAATGCGTTATTCCGTAGTCCGGCAACACTTACCGGAGAGTCGGCGCGTGATGCGCCGGGCGCACGGCCTGCTAACCCTTGACCCCACCCGCGGTCAGCCCGCTGACCAGGTAACGTTGGGCTATAAGGAAAACCACCGTAATCGGCATGCCGGTCAAGACGGCAGCTGCCGCAAAATCACCCCAAAGGTAGTTCTGAGCATAGAGGAACTGTTTTACGCCCACTGCCAGAGTCAGCTTGTCGACACTTTGCAGCAGCACAGAGGCAATAGGGTATTCACCGATCACACCAATAAACGACAGAACAAATACGACTGCCAGAATGGGCACCGACAGCGGCAGCAGAATATGACGGAACGCCTGCCACGGGGTAGCACCGTCAATATGGGCCGACTCCTCAAGCGCCACATCAATGCTTTCGAAGTAGCCCTTAATCAGCCAGATGTTCATGGTGAGGCCGCCCAGATAAGACATCACCAAAGCACTGTGCGTGTTCAGTCCCAGCCAGGGCACCACGCCACCGAGCTTGTTAAAGAAGGCATGAAACGCCACCAGTGCCAGCACCGCCGGAAACATCTGCAAAATCATCATACTGGTCAGCAGATGGTGTTTCAGACGAAAACGCAGCCGGGCAAACGCATACGCACCGGTGGTGGAGAGCGTCAGGATCAGTGCTGACGTAGTCAGACTGACCTTGATAGAGTTCCACAGCCAGGTCAGCACCGGGAAGGTCGGCTCAACAATATTACCGTCCGCCGTTTCGTAGGGAATGCCCAGCACCATGGCCCAGTGCTCGAGACTGGGATTCTCCGGGATCAGGCTGCCGGTGGCAAAGTTACCGGTGCGAAACGACACCGAAATGATCATCAGGAACGGGAACATCACCAGACACAGCAGCGCAATCATGACGATGCGTGCGGCCCAGACCCTGTAGTGCAGATTACGTGGTTGCACCATTGCCATGTCAATACTCCTGTGAACTGCGGGTGGCCCTGAGGTTGACCCAGGAGATAAAACCAACGATCAGGAAGATCATCGTGGCAATAGCCGACGCCAGCCCGAAATCCTGACCGGCGACAAATGCCGTACGGAAAGTGAAGTTCACCAACAGATCGGTAAAGCCAGCCTCAATGGAGGTACCGGGCCTCATCGGGCCGCCGGCAGTGAGCAGGTCGATCAGGACAAAGTTGTTGAAGTTAAAGGCAAAGCTGGCGATCAGAATCGGTGCCATTGGTTTGGCAAGACTGGGCAGCGTAATAAACAGCAAATTGTGGATCGGGTTAGCGCCGTCGATGGCTGATGCCTCGTAGAGATCATCGGGAATGGCCTTGAGCAGCCCCATGCAGACAATCATCATATAGGGGTAACCAAGCCAGGTATTGACGATCAGGATCATGATGCGGGCAAATGTCGGGTTGGTCATCCACTCCGGCTCAATACCGAACAGCCCTTCCAGGATCATATTGATCTCACCAAAGTTCTGGTTAAACAGACCTTTGAAGATCAGTATCGAGATGAAGGCCGGCACTGCGTAAGGCAGAATCAGCAACACGCGGTAAATGCCCCGCTCTCTCAACGGTTCCCACTGCATCAGGTTGGCCAGCAACAGACCGATAATGCCACACAGAGTGACGCTCAGGGCGGAAAACACCAGGGTCCAGACAAAGATTTTGAAAAACGGCTCACGGATGCCCTTGTCTTCCAACAGCAGTTGATAGTTCTCGCCACCCACATAGACGGAAAAACCAGGCGCTATCTGCTCACCGTCGACGTTGACATAAAAACCGGTGACCATGTCCGGACGGATGCTCTCGCCGGTATGGATATCCACCAGCACATTGTCCGCCTCTTCGCGATACTGAGGCGCCATGGCGGCGAACTCGCGTAACGACGACATTACCAAACGAGTATTGTCGTTCAAATTAACAGTAATTTCGCCCAGGGCTGTGCGCTGCTTGACGATATCGCGCATAGAGAGCTTCTGCCCCTGAGCCGAAGTATCTGATTGGGCAGTAACCTCTTTTGCCTGACCGTCAAGCGTAAATGCCTCGGAAGTGTATATATTTGCACTGTCGTTTTTATCAGTCAGTTGTAACTGATATTGGTCGTTGTCCTGATACAACGCCAGTCTGTACACCTGATCACCGGTTTTCACCTGCTTGTCCAGGTGAATCTCCTTTACCCGTTCCAGGCTGAGAATATTGGCCGAGCCATAATTGGTGAACGAGATGCTGAAGGTGTAAACCAGCGGGAAGACGATAAACATAATAATGCCCAACAGGCACGGGTAAACATAGCGATAGCAGTAGCCGGCCTTGTTGGTAAAGACCCATGTACCGATGCTGCCAAGCACCAGCAAGGTTAAAGGGAACAGTATTTCGCCCTGGGCGTACAGCAGGAAAATGACATAGAGCAGGGCTACATCGATCAGGGCAACCAGCGCCCACTTCGGCCCGTTACCTGACGACAGTTTTTTTGCATTGGCGGGTGTACTCATGTTTTTTTTGCCGTTTTCTTTGCCGGTCGCCATTGACTTGGCATTGGCGGGTAGGGTCATGGTGTTTTCTCACTCAGGGAGGGGACGAACCAGGGGTCGTGACTACGACCCCGGCAGGCATATCCGGTCCCCTTAAGACCGGATTTACGCGCAACTTAGTTGGCGATCAGTTTGGCAGCATTGTCCAACGCAACCTTAGCGGACTGCTGTCCGGTGGTGATGTTGGTCAGGGCAGATTGAGTAGCTGACCAGAACTTGCCCATCTCTGGTACGTTCGGCATCAGCAAACCGTTCTGAACGTTCTGATAAGTAGCGGCAATACGTGGATCCTTGGCCAGCTCCTTCATGTACTCCTTATGAGCAACAGCGCCCAGAGGCTTGTCATCATTGAGCGTTTTCAGACCTTCTTCGGTCAGCACGTAGTTTTCAATAAACTCCTTGGCCAGCTCCTGGTTCGGTGAAGCGTTGTTCACCGCTGCCGCCCAGACACCAACAAAGGCACGTGACGGGCTGCCGTCAACAGAAGGCAGTGGCGCAACACCGTAGTTGATCTTGCTCTTGTCCAGGTTGGCCCAGGCCCATGGACCAGAGATCATCATGGCCACTTCGCCCTTGTTGAAGGCCGCTTCCATAACACCGTAATCCACGCCCCGTGGCATAACGCCTTCATCGATCACCTTGGCCAGCATTTCGCCACCTTTGATGGCGCCCGGGCTGTTCAGGCCAACATCCTTCACGTCATAACCGGTTGGTGTTTCCTTGAACACGTAGCCGCCGTTGGAAGCCAGCATCGGCGTGGTGAAGTAGGGCTGCACCTGATCCCACATGATGGTGGTGATGTCTTTTTTATCCAGATCCTTTTTCAGTGTGAACATCTCTTCGTACGACGCTGGAGCGTTTTTGATGATGTCCTTGTTGTAGATCAGGCTGATGGCTTCCATGGCTACCGGGTAGCCGTAGATATTGCCGTTATGTGACGTGGCCTGCCAGCCTTTGCCATCAATGGCCGTTTTCACTGAACCGGAAGGCTTGATGGGTGCCAGCAGGCCGGACTGCGCCCACTCACCAAAACGGTCGTGTGCCCACATAACGATGTCCGGACCTTTACCGGTTGCAGCAGCCTGCTGGAAACGGTCAGTGAGGTTTTCAGGAATTTCTACTTTTACTTTAACGCCCAGCTCTTCTTCAAAACGCTTGCCTACCTCTTCCATGCCGTTGTACGACTTATCACCGCCAATCCATACGACCAGTTCGTCGTCGGAGAACGCCATGGCAGTGCTGGCTCCCATAGAGATGGCCAGAGCCGAAGCAACCGCTACTGAAACCGCTTTTTTAATCATTTTTCCACTCCGAAATACCCTGACCAGGTATTCATTGACATTTCAGGTTTTGCAACTCTCTTCAAACAAACACGCCTGCTAACAAACACAACAGCTGTTGTTCAAAAATTATGTAGTACATAAAAGTGTGCAAAATAGTAAAAAATTGTTCTATCAAAGCCGGTTATTGAAACACTGGTGTTCTAAAAAACCGGCGATGGATCAAGCGCGGTGGTATATTCAACGAATTGGCCGCTAAAAAAAATCGTAAAACGTTTACAGCCTGCCAAATTGTCGGTTCTCCGGGACTGATTTTCCCAGCCAGCCAGCGCACATCAATGAACAGGCAAGCACAAAACAAGACAGGATGTTGGTTCCACTTTCACCGCGCCACTCTACCAAAAGTGCGCACAACCCGACACGTTCGGTTAAGACGTAAAA
>JAQFVO010001103.1 GCA_027942505.1 Endozoicomonas sp.
CCTTAAAAGCGGGGCAGTCCCGGGACTCATCCACGACTTCAAAGCTGTATATGAAGAAGGTCTTAATCCCCTTAAAAGCGGGGCAGTCCCGGGACGTTGGCTTGAAGGTCTCGATACCTTCTTGGCAGTCTTAATCCCCTTAAAAGCGGGGCAGTCCCGGGACTCCACACCAAAAATAATACACTGGATTCAAAAGGTTACAAGACCCCTTAGTCAGCACTGTTTTTTTAATCCATTTTCCCACAACAAAAAGGCCTTTTTTATCGGGCTACCCCACTCCGTACTGTCGTGCAGCCTGAGCCCATCGCAACGACAGATATTCCATCCTTCGCTCAGTTATTCGAGATAGGGGTAGCCAGTAGTGAAACCAGACGCCTAACCCTTTTGAGGTAAACTGACACCCTTCTGAAACAGGGTCAACCTGTGCCGGCACCGTGAAATGACTCGGCCGAATGTGACCGTTGTGCAACTGCTCAATAATAAAAGCTTCCAGCACGGGACGGAACAACTCGATCATATCCCAGGCTAGTGATGCCCTGCCCGCACAAGGCTGATGGTAAAAACCGGCGAACACATCCAGCCGCTGGCGCATTAATGCCTGAACGGCCTGCTGATACATCAGGGTCGAGCCAAACGACAGCATAGCATTCACCGGATCTCTGGGCGGTCGCCGGTTGCGCCCGGAAAACTGCCACTGTTCTGGCAGCATACTGGCCATTGCCTGATAAACGGTCCGGGCTGCACTTCCTTCTAACCCCAGTAAAGCGGGCCTTTGGGCTGCACTGATCTTGCCCATCAACTGTTTCACGGTCATCGCATTTTCACTCAAGCCCTGCTGAGATAACCAAAGCCATTGCTGCAGCAGTTTACTGCGTACCAGTGCCCGGGCCATTCTCGTTGCCTGAGTCTCTTCGCACACGGCCCGGTATTGCCCCATGCGCCTGATCACATCACCGGCCGGTTCAGAAAGCACAATAACGGGGGCTGGAGAGCGGGGGCTGCAAAAACTTACATGGATCCCTTTGTTGGACAACAAGTGCAATACTGCAGAATCCAGCTCTACACAGGCAGTCACCACCACCTGTTTTAACCGCTGAAGACTAATCGATGATGGCTGTTTGCCACTGTCATCAGGGTATTGAATAACCAGGCGTCCCTGCTTCGTAAACAGACGGGTTCCTTTTTGATTGATTACCAGGTTTTCCAAGGTTTTTCTGCCTCCGGCGGTTCAGCATCCATTGGCTCACCGCATTTAAAGTATTCAGCCCGCTCTTATCAGGCTATTTGAGTACCGGCTCGATGTCTTGCAAGGCAAGCTTGCCTGCAAACCTCAATTACCAGTCACAAATATCCGGAGCTGGGCCAAAATCAATACACTCCGGTAGCA
>JAQFVO010000331.1 GCA_027942505.1 Endozoicomonas sp.
CAGGCAGCTACGGTCGTGACACCCGGGGCCTGATTCGCCAGCACCAGTTTGAAAAAGTGGAGATGGTGCAGATCGTACATCCCGACAAATCCTGGGAGGCGCTGGAAGAGATGACCGGCCACGCGGAAGCGATTTTGCAGAAGCTGGGCCTGCCTTATCGCGTGGTGGCCCTGTGCGGTGGTGATATGGGCTTTGGTGCCGCCAAAACCTATGACCTGGAAGTCTGGCTGCCGGCCCAGAACCAGTATCGGGAGATCTCTTCGGTCAGCAATTGTGTTGATTTCCAGGCACGACGCATAATGGCTCGTTATCGTAATGAATCCGGCAAGCCGGAGCTGGTTCATACCCTCAACGGCTCAGGCCTGGCGGTTGGCCGTACTCTGGTGGCGGTTCTGGAAAACTATCAGGATGCTGATGGGAGCATCCATGTGCCTGAAGCGTTGCAGCCTTATATGGGGGGGATTACTGTTCTCTGATCGGTATACAGTTTGATTACATAATTTAAAAAAAGCCCGTGTCAGGGCTTTTTTTAATGGCATATTGAAAAGGTTTTACTCAGGCCCCAGAAAGCAATAATAGAGTTAATTTAGCTTCCAGTGGAACTTGTCAGGAATGAGTCCTGTCAAATCAGTATTTGCATTTGTCGCTGAGTCAATCATTCAATGGATAATAATGTTGCGCAGAGCATTGCTCCAACTCCTTCTATGCATCTTGGCCCCCCTCTCGTGGAATCTGCGCCTGATTACCAGGGCCACTCCGTTACTGTTCAGTATGCTCGCCCTTGCTCACCGGTGCCCCCTGTTTTTGAGACCACCAATGACATGTCGCTGGCTGCTCGTATGGCAATAACGGCAGACGGTGGCCAGCTGCGGACGGGTGCAAGTCAGACGGCGTCAACAGCGACTGACGCTGACCGCAGAGCTACCGAATCAACTGCGGCCCGCTTCTTATGTCAGACCGATAGCGCGGGAAGAACCGTCGAGCCGCAGCCCTTTCTTACCGGCGAACCTGAGTTTTTCTTCTCGCATTTTAGTAATGAGGTAGATCAACTCAGCCATGAATTGCAAAGGGTGATGTTAACTCGAGATGAGGTGCATCCTACGGATGATAATGTTGCGGTAAGCATTGCCGAGGCTCCTTCTATGCATCAGGCCCCCCCTTTCGTGGAATCTGCGCCTGATTACCAGGGCCACTCCGTTACCGTTCAGTACGCTCGCCCTTGCTCACCGGTGCCGCCTGTTTTTGAGACAACCAACGACATGTCGCTGGCTGCTGGTATGGCAATAACAGCAGACGGTGGGCAATCACGGGGGGCTGTAAGTCAGGCGGGATCCTCAGCGACTGACGCTGACTGCCGGGCTACCGAATCAACTGCACCCCACTTCATGTGTCGGGTCGATGGTGTCGAAAGAACCTTTGAGTCGTTGCCCTTTCTTATCGCCGAGCCTGAGCTTTTGTGGAATTTTCGCCGCAACTTTTTCTGGTATAGTGATGAGGTGGTTCAACTCAGTGACCAAAAATTGCAAGAGATGATCATAACCCGGGATGAGGTGAAGAGGGCTTTTTTGCTTTGTAATCGGGTCGAACAGACCACTCAGACCAGTGTTGACAGAAGGTCGGGCAGTCAGGCTGACTCCCTGTTTAACCCACTGATGAACACTTGCGGGAGGCGACTCTCATCGATGACCCTGCACGGTGCTGCGCGTCAATCAGGGATTTTTGACCGCCTGCCGGGCAGGGTTCGAAATGTCATAAATCTGTCAGATGAGGGTTTATATCTGTCATACGCGCAGCTCAAGCTGTTCTGTTTTTCCTGCGGCGGCGCCTTCGAACGGTGGAACCAGCAGTGGCATAACTACAGTATCCGGGAGGTTCACGCCAGAATCTTTCCGTCATGCCGTTTTGTGTGGCAGCAGTATGGTGCTTCGTTCATTGCTGACTGCCGGCAGAAGGTCGCTCCGGGGCCGCATAACGATGGACCAGATCCTCTGGCAACACACCCGCACTTATATCGTCTGCCGGTCACTGAGGAAGAGTTGCGCGATGAGCTTACATCACGCACGCAGCTAAGCCTGGTGTTTATGGAGCGCACACCGGCGGTTCCTGTCATGAGCCGTTCTCCCTTTGGCCAGCAGCAAGACGCTCTGGCAGAAATGGACCGTCAGGTGCAAGAATGCCTTAAGCGTCTTGACGAGATGCTGAACGACCCGCTCGTGCAGTTGTCACTGACAACACTGCGCACAAGAGTGCGTGCAACCCGGGCCGGCAGTGTCGATATGATGGCCACTATGCTGAAAATTTTGCAGGATTTGCTCGACATGCCCGGTGAGGCGCTGCCTGCGGTGGTTGGGGAAGTAGCCCAGATCATAGATGCAATTCTCGAGCACGACTGCCAGGACCATACCTCGGAGGTGCTCGATCAGATCACCACCCGTATGGCCTTTGTCACTATCCAGCAGAAAATGGCTAAAGACAGCTCTCTGTCCGTGTTGGATCTGCTTGAACAGTTAAAGCTGCTTTTTAATGAGTCGGTGCTCTATCAACTCTTAACAAAAACCTGGATGAGCGGGGTTCCTTTGATTGCGCACCCTGAATCGGTGGAAATTCGGGCTTTTTTGAAAAATGAGTTTGCCAGAACGGTGTGTGATTTTCACTCCAACACAATTCATCAGGTGCACTCCTGGATCGGTGCCCAGTCAAGATCAAAAATATTGGAAATGACGGAGGCATTTAAAGAGGGGATCAGTAACCGCGAACATTTTAAGAGCTACCTGTTCAAACTTTTCAAGACGGACACATCGTTTGTGAATTTTCTGAAACTGCATGACGAAGAGTTTGCCATGATGCTGGGCACAAGCGAGAGTGGCGCCGAGCTGCTTATGGAGCTTTACAGCTCCAGCAGCAGCTGTGAACAGGAAGTTTTGACCAATACGACTAATCTGGCCGCGACCCGTGAGGAGTTCTTTTTGCAGGATCTGGAATGTTTTCTCGGTGAGTATGTACGGCATTACTGGGAAACTATTGTAAATGCCACTTCAAGATAATCATTGCAATCAGAAAAGACCATCATATGGACAGTAGTAACGCGACCAACAGTGCCAGTGCTGGCAGTACCATAGTGCCCCCTCAGTGCCTTGACTCGGGAACAATGCTTTCCCGCGATGTCAGCGTAACCGGTGCCACAACCATGGTGCAGTCCGCTGACGGCAATTCACAGCAGCAAAGTTCTGTTGCGCAGCGTACCGTGGCCCCTGTGGCAGGAACCAATGAAGCATCATCAACACCAGGCGCAGAAGGTGCAGCAACCTGCTGTACCTTCA
>JAQFVO010001163.1 GCA_027942505.1 Endozoicomonas sp.
CACGGGAGAGAAGCCATTTGCATGCAAGCAATGCGAAAGATGCTTTGCCGATATCAGCTCCCTGGCAAGACACCGGCGCATACATACCGGTGAAAAGTTATAACTTTGTGTCTCTGTGTCTTTGTGGTTCCATTCTTTTCAAGGCCTTTTACGACACCCGCCGTCGCCAGGATGACGGTTAGTCGGTATTTTCTACCATTCTGCCTCCCTGAGTATGCTTTGATTCCTCAATCTCTACACCGGCAATGCTTTCCACCAACCCATACGATGCTTTCTCGACTGAGAAAACTGAGTGTCCTTTTTTCTCCAGCCATATCCCGAAGTTGACTGGGATTATTATTACCCGATATTTAGTCTACGCTGGAGTCCTGAGGTAAAGACGTTAGCTAATTGCCCAACCGGCTAATTGCTGGTTATGCGATTTTTTATTTGCCTATAGAAGATAAAATTAGCGCCCAGAGGATCAAATATGCTGGTCAGTAGTCGTCAGCCCCTTCAGGTGAAGACAGCGGAAGGTGTCACAGATTCTCAAATAAAGAACCGTGGGCTTTGTCTCGTGCGTAAACGGTACGTACCCGAGTTAAAACCAGGGCCGATTATCAATCATTGCTACTGCTGCACAGAGGATATAAGTCAGAGGGAGGTCAGTTGCTCGCCACCGGACAGATATATCAACAGCCACTCCAATAAAAAAAGACAATCGTACTCGTTCCGTTCAGAGGAATTTGAGCAAACTGGCAACCCCAAAACGTATTGGCCGGACGACACGGGTAAAAAGCCGCACGAAAGCAAGCAGTGCAGCAAAGTCTACCCCCCAAAAAACGATCTGACAGCAAACCTGCGTATTCACACAGGTGAGAAGCTGTATAGCTGTGAGGAGTGCAACAAATCCTTTAGCCGAAAAAGCGGGCTGACATATCACCAGCGCATCCACACGGGTGAAAAGCCATACCCATGCAAACTGTGCAACAAAGCCTTTACCCTGATGAGCCATCTGAAAGCACACCTGCCTGTTCACATGAGTGAGAAGCCGTATAGCTGCAAGGAGTGCAACAAGTCCTTTCACCGAAAAAGGGCGCTGACATTACACCAGTGCATCCAAACGGGTGAGAAGCCGTACAGTTGCAAGGAGTGCAACAAAT
>JAQFVO010001252.1 GCA_027942505.1 Endozoicomonas sp.
CATCACCCACCCCTTCGGCAAAAGCACTGTATCCACGCACAAATACCGGCACATCAGCCCCAAGCTGCAAACCCAGCCCCGCCAGCTGATCCATACAGTTATATGCAATTGACACACAGCAACAACAACACCCGTCTCAACGTGGCCAGTTCCAGCGCTGGCGAGTGGACCAATACCATCGAACTGACGGGAGTTGACTGGCTTCAGGGCAACACGTCTGAAGAGGCGCTGAAACAACAGATAGAGCAGAACTACCTGGTCACTGGATTCACCCCCTTGTAGCGCACTGGTGTTGCAAAAAGCACAAAAGCCCTGAACCACAAAGAGCACCAGGAAAAGCTTTTCCTTTGTGTACTTTGTGCCTTTGTGGTTCCCTTCTTTTCAGGGCCTTTTGCGACAACCCCCTTCCACGCTCTGATTCTTAAACCATGGACTTCTCTGGCTGGGCGGCAAGGGCTTCATCGTTTCCGGCTGCCTGCGGACCAGTAGCACTGCCTGAACTTTCCTGATCAGTCTTTGGCGATGGTCCTGTCATATAGTTTTTTACCCCACAGACTATTGCGGCAAGCACCACAAAACCAACGATCCCGGCCGAGGTACCAAAGAGAATATCCTGATGGAGAGGGTTCCCACAGTCCGTTGTTGGAGCAGCGGTTGTTCCATTATTTATTGGAAAAGCGTTTGTTCCATTATTTATTGGAAAGGCGTTTGTTCCGTTATTCATTGGAAAGGCAGCTGTTCCGTTAAAAGCAGAGATATTCTGACCAACTGCGGTTGAGACATTGTTCAACACAGCAAGCGCAGTTGAGGCCACAAATGTTGCGGCGGTGCGGACATAACTCCCAGTGCCAGAACCGGAATTTGTATGGTGCCTGACAGTTCCAGTGGTGTTGGATTCAACTGAAACAGAACGGCTACCAGCTGATCCTTGATGGTTAGTGATTGATGAGTTATGACCGGCATTAGGTAACTGATGGGTGCCGCAGGGTTGGGTTTGTGTCGTCGATGATATCATTGTCGTCTGTTCCCTTTTGATTGGCAGGAGTCGTGTGCATAAGGGAGGCACATGGCTAACTGGATAAAGAGCATTGGGTTGATACACGGCCGGATTGGAAAATAGCTAATTTTACGCGGATATTTCAATATTATTTGCTAATTAAGGCTGGGTGAATCTGAAAGTATTCGTTTTAACCGCTGGGAAATGCTA
>JAQFVO010001286.1 GCA_027942505.1 Endozoicomonas sp.
GGGGTCAGATAAGCATACGCCAGCAAGGGGAGCGTGTGCGTAAACAGTTTATATAGCTTGTCGTTCTGTTTTTGCTGTTTTGGTCATATATCCATTGAGTCGGGAAAGTCGGACCTTGCTGATGTTGATCATTTTTTCCCGTGGTCAATCAGAGAACACGTACCCGCTATTAATGGCATCTGGAACCTCGTTCTGGCCTGTCAGGACTGTAACAGGGGAGAAAATGGCAAGTTTGCGCAACTACCACATATTGACTATCTGTTCAGACTTCATGCCAGAAATGAGTATTTTATCAACAGCCATCTCCCCATCAGAGATACTTTGATTGAACAAACAGGCAACACAGAAACATTACGCAAAGGATTCCTTCAGGACGCCTACAGACAGGCTAAAACTCAACTTCTGCATAGCTGGACAAAACCTGATCCGCGCGGATCCATAACCTTTTAGGCATTAAGGAGTTTTCTGAACATAAGTTCATGATTTCAGCCTGATTCTAGTACTGCGACATGGTTCCAATCAGCTGACAATCTCCGCCTGACAGGGCGCGGCCGCACAGGCGGGGAGTGTCAGAAGTGAACAGCAAACGTGTCGTCCAACACCAATTCCACCACGAGCAACTCCCATTGAGGGCATTTGTGCCTACTCCAATAAGACTCCTGCGAATCCACCAGCCGATGGACCATGATTCAAAAAGGACATCCACTAAAAATATGGGTGTCCTGTTCTCTCTGCTGTTCTCTCTGTTCTTAATGGCAGCCGGTTTGAAGCATGTTTCCGTCAGCGGACTTCGGTGGACCTGCCACCATTTCTTCCATAGCTGCCACGTTCTTCAGGACTTCGTCCTTTGAACTCCTAAAGCCGTGCCACGGCACGCGCAGAAAAATAGACTTTTCCTTTCGTTTACTCTTGTGAGACTCGGGGTACCTTCTACACTGCATTAGGTTTTCCCAGTAATTCTCCGGTCAATGGTGCTCAGGTTGACCATCTGTGAGGAGGGATGACATGTCTCGGTTGAATTATAATCTGGCTTTGGTTGCGCGGGTCAGGGCTTCGGTTTCAAAACACGGCGGTTGTTGTACATGGCGCTTTTCCCAGTTCATTGAGCCGGTGCTCGGCGTCTGGTCGGGCCATCCGGATGCTGGGGGCGGCATTTGTGAAATGCTGTCAGCACGTTGGATAGAGCGCCACGCTAGCGGCAGCAGCTTAGCATCTTGGTTGTCATCTCCCGGGGGTATCGATCAATCAAAGATTCGCCAGATGATGCAGCTGTGTGCAGTTGGCA